>DAOUUM010000232.1 GCA_030668165.1 Candidatus Heimdallarchaeota archaeon | reverse complement strand
TGTCTGGGAAACAGGACCATAGAACCCGTGGCAACAGATCTGGCAAAATTTCTATTTGATCTGCTGGATCATTTCAAAGATAAAAAAATTGCAATAGTAGCCAGCTCTGATTTCTCACATGAAAATGACTTCAATTTGGTTGAAAAAAATGATGCAGAAATGATTGATCTGATCAGGACAAAAGAATTTGAAAAGGCAGAGGAATTCAGGTCCAGGGTTAAAATGACAATGTGTGGTTACTCACCCATTTTTACACTTCTAAAACTGTCTGAGATGTACGAATCAAGTGCTGTTGAATTTCTGAACTATACCAATAGCAGTAAAATTCGTGGTGATCCCAAACGTGGGGATTACTGTGTCGGTTATGCCAGTTTTATTATAACGGCCAATTAATCCTCAACATCTCTCAGATCAACCAATTTAATTCCCACCTGATCAGCCAGATTGAGTATCCGATCATCCTGATAGAACTCCAGATAGCAGATCCTCTTTATACCAGCATTGGCCAGTAATTTGAAGCAATTCCAGCATGGACTTGCAGTTGTATAGATTGTGGAATTGTTGATATTCACCCCATTTTTTGCAGCCTGGGCAATAGCATTGGCTTCCGCATGTACAGTCCTGACACAATGACCATTTTCCATCATGCAATCGACATCGGTGCAGTGTTCCTGCCCCTTGATGGATCCATTGTATCCGGTGGCCAGAATATTGTGATCCCGGACTATAACTGCACCCACATTTTTCCGGTTGCATGTTGCTCTGGTTGAGACATGCTCTGCAAGTCTTGCGAAGTAAAAGTCCCATGAGGGTCTTGTCATAATCTCTTGTTTTAATTAACTTGATTTAAACCCATTCATTTTGATTTTCTAAATTTAATCTTTCCTTCTAATTTTTTCTTTCGAATAATCAGATATCTTGTTTTGATTAAAAAAAGAGACCACAGTAAATATATTTTAATTCTGTTTGTGGGATAATTGCATGAGAGAGATGTTACAAAAACATTTAGACCTTATAGAATGCCCTGTGTGTCAAGCTGCAAAGCGATTGTGGACAGTAAGCGAGGGAGATCTGACCGATACTAGAATTGCAAATGGTAAAATAAGCTGCCCTCAGGGTCATATTTGGCAAGTTACAGAGGATGTTCTCAGAATGGATAAGGAAAAATCTGAAGAGGAGATGATATTTAATGACAGACCTCTGACTGGTTTTCCATCCGAGCCCACAGAATCTGAGAGAGGTGATTTCTTGATGGAATTTGATAAATTAACCTCCGAATTCATAAAATTCTCCGAGAAACCTTTGATTGTCAAGGGAAACTCGGTTCTATTCTTCAAATACATGCCAACCAATGAACGTGAGATAATCGTGGTTCATCCGGATGAGGGGGTTCTGAGGCAGATCCAGGAACTGGTGGCCAGAAAGATGATGTACCATAATGTCTCATTCATAAGAGCTGAGGATGCACAATTCATACCAATTGAATCTTATACCATCCACATCTTTCCTAAGGATGTGAAGAATGTAAAACCCGATGATTTTGTAGCTACTCTCAATCCCACCATGCAGGGGGAGACCTATTGGACTGGTGAGAGCTCAAGTCTGATACTCCATCAAAAATAGTATTTGAGCCCATTTCATTTAGTAAAATTGGCACTATGTTTCAGCATATTTATATTTTGAAACTTGAAGATCTGTTTGTTGCTTCCCCAAGAAATTAACCTACCAGTAGGAGTTGATATATATCAGCCTAATTTTGAGTATTCAGAACCATTGGATAATTCAGCAATCAAATCTATTCTCAAAAAATCAGATTTTGCTGAAATTATTCAGAATCATAGTTCATTACTAGTAATCAATGATCAATTCAGATCAACCCCTTCTGTTCAGATATTACGTGCCATTTACGAGTTATATGGTACAGATCATAAAATAGGTGGACTTGTCATTGCGACAGGCACTCATCCAGCACCTAACAAAGAACAACTTGAAATTTTAACTGGAAGATTAGAGACAAAATTGAATTGTCCTATAATCATCCATGATTCAAGATCAGCGGATCTGAAATATATAGGAACATCAGATCGTGGAACAGAATTCAGGATAAATCCCATTATTTTTGACTATGAGTATATAATTGCCATAAATAGTGTGGAACCACATTTCTTTGCTGGTTATACAGGTGGAATCAAATCCATCTTTCCTGGTCTCGCTGCCTATGATACTGTGGAAACAAATCATTCCTGGGCTCTTGACGAGAATAGCTATCCCACCTCACTTGATGAAAATCCGGTCCAATTAGATCTCTGGAATGCAACAAAATTCATTGATCAAAAATTGATTGGAGTGCAGATGGTCAATATTCATAATGAGATTTATCATCTATCAATTGGAGATCTTAGAACTAGTTTCAAGGAAGCAGTTGATTTCTCAAATAAGATTTATACTCATCAACTGAAAAATAAAGTGGATGTTGTGGTTTCTGTGGTATACCCTCCTCTTGATGATAATTTATACCAGGCTCAAAAAGGTATAGAGAATACGAGATCTGTCCTTAAAGAGGGTGGTGAGATGATACTCTTTGCAATGTGTGAGGGAGGTATTGGAAACACGGCCTTTTATGATACAATATTAACTTTTGATAATCCAGACGATATTATCTCATCTATTAAAAGAGAAAAATATAAATTTGGAGATCATAAAGTCAAGAAATTTGCAACTCTAGCCAAAAATAATAAATTTAGCCTCATAACAGAACTCAGTGATAAGGAGATAAAGAGTGTTTTTGGAAATAGGATCGAGATAGAACGTCTTGAACATTATCTGAATGAATTATCTGATAAAAATAAAAGTATAATAATTGTTCTGGATTCGGGTACCTTGGCACTTCAATATTCAGGTTAATCTAACACTTTTTTCCTGGGAGATTGAACCCACTCGTCTGATAATCATACCCTCAATAATGAAAGGAGGAGAGGTGGTAGCAACCTGGACAGCAGTGGCTAATTTTGATTCTGATGGAGAATAGATGGTAAATAATGCATCACCTTCATGAACAAAATCACCCTTTCTGAAATTCAGCCTGATACCAGCTGTTTTATGTTTCGGTGTACCTGCAGCATTTGCCACAGCAGTGATGCGCTTGCTATCAATAGCCTGGATATATCCATCCATAAGAGCCTTAACTTCCACAGTGTACTCAGCAATATCAACAGATTTGGAGGTTACTCCTTTGTTTCCACCCTGGGTTTCCACGATCTCTTGGAATTTGGCAAGAGCTTTTCCAGATTTGATGTATTCATGGGCAATAGTTGATCCCTGACCTAGATTGGCTAATCCACCCATTTCAAGCAGGATGCCAGCCAATTCGACTGATTTTTCAATTACCGATGCAGTTCCCTTGCCTTCAAGCACTTGTAAAGCCTCAACAGCTTCAAGTGCTGGACCTATATTTCTACCTAGGGGTTGATCTCCCAATGTGAGAGCAGCTTCTACACGAATATCTAATTGCCTGCATAGATTGATCATTGAATGTGCAAATTCTAAGGCTTCAACATTATCCTTCATCTTAGTTTGTGGGCCCGTAGGAATATCAAATACTAATTTATCAACACCCATAGCCAATTTTGTGGAAACAATAGATGCAAGCATCTGATCACGGGGATCAATCCCGAGTTCTTTTTTCACCTCAATAACTATAGAGTCAAGAGGTGCTAGATTCAATCCACCATTCCAGGCAATCATCCCTCTTACTTTGGGTGCCAGTTCAGATAATTCTTCTGGAGTAAAATCCACATTGGCGAGTACCTCCATAGTATCTGCGGTGCCTGAAGGTGAGGTTATTGCACGAGATGAGGTTTTTGGAATCAGCAAACCAGCTGCTGCTGCAATGGACACTATTACAGGTGTGATCTTATTACCAGGTATACCTCCTATAGAATGCTTATCATATGTAGGCTCTTCGAAGTCGAACTGTGTACCAGCCTCAGCCATGGACCGAGTAATTCCCACCAATTCATTATTGTCAAATCCTTTGAACTGTGAAACCAGAGCAAAGGTAGAGATCTCCAGACTGGTCAATCGTCTATTTGATATATCATTGACAATTGTATTTATTTCATTCTGATCCCAAATCTTACCGTCTATCTTATCAGTAATATATTTGTAACTAAGGGGTTTTTTCCTTGCTGATAGAGTTACTTGATTTCCATCTTTTACTCCTAGATGATCTGCATTCCTAGGACTGATACCAATCGTATCGTTTTCAATTATTTCAGTAACTACAACTGGATATGCTGATAACTCAGCAGTACTTGATTTAACGATTACAACGTCGGTATGTTTCAAAAATAATTTAGAGGCTGTCTCCTTAGCCAGCATTACAAATGGATCTTTAGATCTTATATCAATAACTTTTATGGGGATTGTAATCATGGTAATTCGCCAATTATTTGTAAATGCCTCTTATTTAAGAATCTGTATATTAATGTATAAATTATGCCAAGATAATAGTATGAGGTTCGTATTAGACTTCTTTTTGAATAAAATTCATATCTCAGGATATTTGAATGCAACCATCATCAAACTTTTTCTACCAGAATGCACCGAGATTGCGGGACCAATCTCCTGAATATGACCCTGGGATTTAGGGTAATCGGTTTTGACCCGATTGTAGTAATGATCAGCTATTTTGGGAATTCCAACATGTGCAATGATAAAATTGAATTCATCATCTTCTTTCAAGTTTTTCAAGGCATATTTATATGTGAAATCCCTTGATTTTTGGGCACCCCTGACCTTCTTGAATGACTTTATAACACCTGAAGACAAAATTAACACGGGTTTTAAGTTCAATAACTTTCCAAGTAAATACCTTGGCCGAGATAATCTTCCTCCACGTACCAGATTATCAAGACTTCCAACCGAGAAATAACCATCCAGAGAATCTCCAAATGATTCTACACGGGTTATTATCTCAACAATTGGAATATCCGCATCAAGTAATTTACGAGTGTATATACAGCAGGCGAGGTAGGCAATCGATGCAGTGTTTGAATCGATAATATGTATATTTACTCTGTCTTCAAGCATCGATTGGGCAAGATGAGCTGAATTTATTGTTCCTGATAATTTGGATGCCAGATGTACTGAAACTATATCTGTGCAACCCTTGGCTATTAATTTTTCATAACCCTCTAAGAATTGTTTTGGACTGGGCTGACTGGTACTAGGAAATTTCTTGGCTTTATCTACCATTTGGTGAAAATCATTGGATGACAGATGAAGCCCAAAAATTGTTTTACCATCCATCAACACTGGGGCATCCACCACTACCACATTAAGCTTATCGATCATCTCTTTGGTAATATCACTTGTAGAATCTATTAACAAACCGATGTTCATACCCATGATTGCACAAAGAAATTATTTAATGTTTCGAGCGACAAATGAATTTTAATATGGCTAAAAT
>DAOUUM010000349.1 GCA_030668165.1 Candidatus Heimdallarchaeota archaeon | reverse complement strand
TCTCCATTGAAAAATTCTTATAAGATATCATGCTATATTATCTTTTGATACTTGTGGATACAGAGGAAAACGTATCGAGTGATTACATATTCAAAGTGGTTGCTATTGGAGATTCTATGGTTGGTAAAACCGCACTAATTCAACGCTATGCAACCGCCCAATTCAGAGACAATTATATTACGACGATGGGCATGAACCTGGTCACCAAGAATATTGAACTGGACAATTTGAAGATTGAATACTGCCTCTGGGACATTGCAGGTCAGCCATCATTCTCATCAATTGTTCCCATGTATTATCAGGGAGCATTAGGAGCCTTCGTAGTCTTCGATATGACTAGAAAAATAACTTTTGAGAATGTCGAGAAATGGATGCAAGAGTTAAAACAGCATACAGGAGTGATCCCGATAATAATGTTGGGAAATAAGAATGATCTGACTGAAAAAATTGAGGTGACCAAAGAGGAGATTGAACTCAAGATCAAAGAGTTGAGTCAGAAGTGGACACAACCAATCAATTTCTTTGAAACATCAGCAAAAATTGATTATCAGGTTACCGATTCCTTTGTTAGTATGGCAGATTCGATATTACAATTGGTTAAGGAAGAAGATGAAGAGGATGATGATTACAGTTTTCTTTAAATCTTAAGTATTCTATCTCTCTGAACAATCCAATCATTCAAGCCATCAGGTGATACTGGATACTTGGAGTATATCTCAGCCACCGCATCAATCTGATTGACAAATGGTCTCAGTTTGAACAGCAAATCCCATCTTGGGAATAGTTGAAGTACCTTTTTGATTATCCATAATTTCCCTACTTTAGCATCTGGATTCTGAAAAACTTCTCTTAGCTCATCTTCATTGATAATTTGCCTTTTTAATAAAAATTCAATATTTTTCACACCAAAACTCCTTAAAAATTTGGCTGCGACAAAAGATTGACCGTGCATTCCACCGGGATAATTCATGAAATCCTTATTGTAGGACCACAGATCCTTCGTTTTGTAACTATCCTTCTCCAATGCGGAAATGATCGCTTTGGCAGCTAGTCTTCCAGATTCCAATGCGGGACCGTGACCCTCAAAGGTGGTTGGATCAACCACAGCAGCAGCATCACCAACAAGAACAGCACCATTGAACACCAAAGAATCAAAATTTGGACGCATTGGGATGGTTCCACCACCTGCATAGAGAACTTTGTATGTTGATGGATCAAAATAGGGATCCAGTAATTCATGATATAGTGATTTCAGGGTTTTTCCATCAGGATAGGGATCAGTTTTCACCCATGTTATTCCAATATTAAGTTTGGAGGGACCTTCGGAAAAGATCCATATGTAACCTGGTGGAGGAATCCTTTCATCATAGATTAGTACAATCTCCTCTGCAAATTCATGATCTGTTCCCTTTAGTTCAATTATTTCTCTGTAGCTTTTGATTGTATATATTTTATCAAGGTGATAATCAACTCCATTTTTTAATTCATCAGGAATTTCTTTTCTAACAGATCCAATAATTCCACTTGCATCAACTGTTATCTTGGCTCTGATTTGTTGATTATTGTTCTCTGAATCGAGATATCTGACCCCTGTGATCTGATCACCTTCAACTACTAACCCTCTCATGGTGGATCTGTCTAATATTTTCACATTATTTTCTACTGCAATATCAAGTAATCTTTGTCCGTATTTTAATCGATCAACCTGATATCCTGGGCTTGAAGCTGTGATTTTATTTTTGAGTCCATTAGCTGCGATTGTTACCTTTGTAATAATATCTCTGGCATCCCCAAATTCCAAAGAGGGGGCTGCAATACTCATATGATTGCTAATGATCGCTACATGTTTTGCATCAAGGGCATCTCCACAGTTTTTGTGACCTATCTCATCCCTTGGTTTTTTATCCAGAATCACACAGGAGTATCCAGCTCGACCTAATTGAATCGCAGTAATTATTCCTGAAGGGCCACCACCGACGACGCAAACATCGAAATCAAATTCGGACACATTTCCAGTAAATAACCCATCGTTTTAATCTTTTCAATCAAAAAATCCTATAACTCCCCTTTTTTTGTTCAATTTAAGGGACAATCTGAGAGAAAATAATAATAAAATAAATTTGATAAGGAGATATGAAAGCTGCTATTTTCCGTACTCATGGTCCATTAGATAATTTAGAAATCGCTGAAATTGACAAACCAGTAATAAGGGATCGTGAAATCCTAATGAAAGTGAAGGTTGCTGCTCTTAACAGGCTTGATTTATGGGTGAGAAATGGATCACCCGCACTAAAAATACCCTTGCCCCATATTGGTGGATCTGATTTTGCAGGTATAATATCCGAAGTTGGTTCAAAGATAACACAATTTGTGGTGGGAGATCGAGTAGTGGCAAATGCTGGATTGAGTTGTAAAAATTGTGATAATTGTCTGAGAGATGAGCAAAGTCTCTGTCAATCATTCAAATTGCTTGGAGAACATGAGTGGGGGGGATTGGCCCAGTTTGTCAAGGTACCTGAATCAAATATAATCAAGATTCCAGATCACATCAGTTTTGACACTGCTGCTGCTGCCGCTTTAACAAGTCTCACCGCTTATCGCATGATTAAAACTCAGGCTAGAATAAGATCTACAGATAATGTATTGGTAATTGGTGCGGGTGGCGGTATTGGCACAGTTGCGGTTCAAATAGCAAAATGTTTTGGAAACAAGGTTTTTGCACTTACCTCAACTGATGAAAAAGTCAAAAAATTGATTGATCTGGGCGCAGATCATGTGATCAATTACAGGGAAATTCGTGACTGGGATAAAGAATTATGGAAGTTGACAGATAATAACGGAGTAGATATTGTGGTAGATTCAGTGGGTGAAGTTGTATGGAAAAAGGCACTGAAATCATTAGCCAAGGGAGGTCGACTCGTCACATGTGGTGCAACTACAGGTATTAAGGCAGAGACTAATATTGCATTATTATTCTGGAAACAGCTCTCGATCATTGGTTCAACCATGGCATCAGATAGTGAATTTAGAGAAGCGATGTCACTGGTGTTTGATAAAATAATAGTACCGGTTATAGATTCAAAATATCCCCTAGAGCAGATACAGGATGCGCATAGAAGATTAGAATCGGGTCAACATATGGGTAAGATTATAATACAGATTGATTAATCCAATAATTTTGGTACAGTATCGTTACTTAGAATTTGTTCAAATACCTCGGCATATTCTACCCTGGATATTCGCCCATAATAGGATAAAGCCCCGAACTTGTAATCCTCTACCGGCCAATCACCATAGGCGTCCTTGTATATTTTTATGAAATCCCTAATCTTGTTTATCTGATCCGAAACATCAACATAAACAATTTGACCAAGTCTAGGAGCACCTGGATCGAAATAGATATAGAATGAATAACGTTTTCTAAATGGTTCGAAGCCTGAGGATCCGTTTTTGTACCTGGCATAATTTATGGCATCATATACAAGATCATGTGTCTTGCGATGATCTGGGTGACCTGAACCAAGACGATAGGTCTTATTCCAACTAATTATTACATCTGGTTTGACTTCCCTGATCAATTCAGCCACCTTGTATGCACTTTCAACATTGTATTCTATTTTTGAATCTGGAAGGCCCACATATTTTATGGTAATACCTAGTAATTCAGCAATTTTGTTCGCATGCTCAATCCTTCTCTCTTTGATTGTAGGAGCGTTTCCAGTAATTGTTGTTGCATTCTCACCATAGGTTAGAAAGGCGAGATATACATCATCTCCATTATCGGCATGATTTGCCAGTGTTCCAGCAACT
>DAOUUM010000446.1 GCA_030668165.1 Candidatus Heimdallarchaeota archaeon | reverse complement strand
TTTTTCTTCTATTTTTAGTTTATCCGTTATTTTAAGACTGTCCTTAACAACCATGCCGATTAGAATAAGGTTACTGATGAGTACAAAACCAAACCAGATATCACGTGAAGCTTGGGTAAAATATAGAATGACGGCAATAAATATTATGAATAGACTATTTATACCATAGAGTATTAAACGGGGAACAATTAGTCCCATTACGTTCACGTGAGTCTCAAGGGATCCGAGCTTTAACGGGTCTCCCTCAATAAAATACATCCCATCTGATGATTTTCCAGTCAAGTTGTACTCGCAAAGTCGATTAAGATGATATGATGCAATGGAGGGAGATGAGTATTGGAGATCTCTTTGGATCTCACGTACTCCATAAAATTGTTTACCCTCAGAAATCATATGCTGATAAACCTCAATAGTTTTTCCCTTGAGATTGTTTACTTGCAGATTTTGCGGTTGCTCTTCCTGCTTATCCAAATCTGTACTGGGATAGAGTTTGTCACTCATAACTACTCCTCTTTTCAAACTAAATCCTCCTCTATATTAATTTTGACCATACATAACTTGGTTCTTGCAAAGTCACCTACGATATCATAAAATCCATGAAAATACAGTTCAATATAATTTCCTGTCAAGAATGCAGTCTCAATTGAAATAACATCCCAGCCATATAGTCTTGGGTACTCAAAATCCTCATCATTCCCCTTTGTATCATACCGATCCTGAATATCCTCATTTGGACCAATAATTTTGGAATATCCAGTATAATTCAAATTATCAGTTAAATCAAAACTATGAGCGATTATACTCTGGTCACCTGAGGTCCACATAATCCCATTCTCCCCGTAATAGATCTCCTCTGCTACCCCACTCTCGGTCTTGTACTGTTGTAAAAAGACAAAGAGGGAGTTATCCACTGTAATTGCAACTGCTGTGACTGTAACCGTTTCTTCCGAGGAATTGGCAATCGTTTCCACACCTATGGGTCTTGGATACTCGATGGTATGTGCCTCTGTTCCTGATACACTCTTATCAAACTGGATATAGTTCTCAATTTGAGGGTTTAATGGATTGAATCGAATTACCTGAACCTCTCTGTTCAGGTACCATTCCCACGCTGGATCATAATTTTCAGATCTCTCAATATTTGGATGATACTCCGGATTGTCATAGAATCCATTAATCACCGGACCATATACAAGCATTATGATTTCTCCACCTCCAAGATCTAGCAATGTTGGATAAGCCTCAAAGTCATCCCAAGCAGGTACTATATCCCAGTATTGAGATTGACCCGAGATAGGGTCAATTGCCAGATATTCCGGTTGATTTAATCCTGTGGAGTTTCCTTCTGCGTCGTTAATCAATAATGTATCTCCACTGAAATGAAATGTACCTGTGCTTTCGATCAGGTGCAAAGTGGATATTTTTAGACTTCCCATGGAGATTAATCCAAGATTGTCACCAAACTCATCATGCAAAGCATCACCTATGTTAAATTCTTTGAGTTCCCCTAGATTTAAGTGTTCTCCAACAGAGTTGTTCCACAAAGGATTAACCATTATCTCACTCTCAAAAAATACAGTATCCAAGGCTCCAAACATCTCTTGGGATATCACAAAATAATCATGATAGCTATCATTCCTGAGATAGGTCCAAATGTCACTGTGGTATTTATTATTTGTGAATAATCCGATGAATGCACCATCATAGAATTCAGATTGATATGTCCCAGATAGAGTTATATTTTCCATATTCTGAAGATTTAAGACCTGAAGTGTGGTTAAACTTGGATCAAGGTTTTCAAGTTTCAATGCAGTATTATATTTAAAACGAATAATAAAATCCTGAATATTTTTAGTCAAGTTATTCCATCTAGTATATTGCCTTGTTTTATAATTGATATGTATATATGCAAAATTTGAATTAATCTTAATAAGTGAAAACCCCCAAAATGTACTATTTCCTGAATGTCCAATCTCTGTTTCATTAATCCTGAAAACTGGTATTTGATGATATTTTTTATTTGGCCCCAGAACAACAAGATTGACCTGTCGAATATCATGATAGATTAGATCCTCGTTACCAGCATCTTGTAAATATCTATCTATGGATTCAATAGATATCCAGTATTCATGCTCCTGATAGTCTATCGTATTTGAATACCTGTCTGCTCGTTCCCCGACTGTGGGTGCCTGCAAGATCCCGATTGCAGATGGTGCAATAATAACTGTAGATATGACAAGTATATTTATCAGAAAAAGATTTCTCATTGCTTTTGCAGATGGAAGAAATAATTTTACTGGATGATTTATCATAAAATAAATTGGTTACTTTCATATATTATACTACAAATTAGAACGGCTGAAAATTGCCAAAAAAAGACTGTTCCACAACTGTTCGGATTTACATTGACATATTTTAATTCCATAAATATTTGATCATGGAGTATCCACAGAGATAAAACTTAGGAAATAGTCAATCCATGCTCTGATGTATTCATTACCAAGATAAATTGAAACAATGATATTCAAAATTGAGAATAATCTTATAAACACACGTAGACCCTTATAATCCTGTAAATTGTGGATCTTAGGATATCTATTTACTGATTTCCAGTAATGAAGGATCAATATGGTGCTTGTGAATACAAATAAATTCAAGATATAAAACCAGGTGATATCATCAGATAATTGGGTAATTACCAGCTGAATAATAATTAGGGCAATTATTGCTTGAATGAACCGATTAATCCTCTTTTTCCTCTGGATAAATTTTGACTGATAAAATTTGGCCAATTCAAGGTAATCATCCCGTTTATCAGG
>DAOUUM010000069.1 GCA_030668165.1 Candidatus Heimdallarchaeota archaeon | reverse complement strand
TAGAAATTTAACACATTTCAATGATGGAACTTATACATTAAAATTCATTGAATTTTATTATTAACAAAAATAAATAATTACTTTCAAACTGAAACAAAATTTCATAGCAGATATATACCAATATTGGAATTCATTTTATAGGGAGCCTTCATTTTTTTGTTTACGAAACATAAAATACACAATAAATATCATAATCAAAATTATATTGACTACAATCATCAATATTAGATTTGAGGTGGAATAAGAAGTCCACAAGAATGTCATGACCGCAGTGACCCAGACAAGTATTATGGCAATGGGAGCAGTTTTTTTGATTACCTGCCCTTCTATACCAGGAGTATCTATCACTGCCGCTGCATTGGCAAGTTTCGCGGGTGATAGAACGCTAGCAAGTCCTCCACCAATACCATTAGATGCTCCAATAATTATTGGATCTATCCCGACTATAATTGAGGTCTCTTTGTGGTATCTGGTGAACATGGCAATTGCCGAGGTTTCAGAACCGGTTACGAATCCACCAAATAAGCCGATAAATGGTACAACCAGTGCATAATAATCACCAGTATATGTTTTGGTAACATTTGATAGCACATTGATCATATTATCAGAGTTATCAAATGATGGATTGGATAATGCGGATACCCAATATCCATCAATGAAACGCGTTCCACTGTGATTCAAAACATAGGCCACAGCAAAAAATATGCTTGCAGCGAAGATTGGCCTCAATGCTCTTTTAAAACTTATCCGAACAGTGTTTGATAATACCTCTTTGTCATGTTTCAAAAATATCATAGATAGCAGTGTAGCAATAAATACCCATAGATAGGCTTGCCACAAAAATCTGGTTTTCAGGACTATTGCAGGTACAGCTCCTCCATCTCCTAGTATCTCACCGATACCTATTGGAAAGCTCAGATCGCTGAACAATAGTGTGTACAATGGATCGATATTGGTGATCGCAACCAGGGTTATCAGTATTGCCCAGGGACTGAGAGCTTTGAGCAATGAATAATCCTTGGCAAACTGTTTTTCCTCGTCAGTTAGTATTGAATCATCCTTTAATTTGTATCCCATGACTTTTGTTAGTAAGAGAGTGACCAACATTACTGAGAATCCAGAAAATACCCCAGTTAGGGTGGTTAAACCGATATGATTAACAAGAATTGCCACAAAGCCGGCAGAAAGACCAGATACTAGTGCAAAAATTATAGATTTGACGTTTTTTAGCTCTTTAAATCCCCCAGCAATAAATAACATACCAAAGGCGATTCCCGTGGTGATTACTGGCATGAAGTATGAAAATATGATTCCTGCATCCTGAAGTGGTATTCCCATAATATCTGCAAAAACCACTGCAGGTATTGATAGTAAGGCAAAGGTGGTCAGAGGATCATATCCTATGGCTGGAAGAGCAACTGCAATAAATGGATTATAACCCAGAGCAATCATTATAGGTGGTAGAATAGAAATTGGAGTTGCCCCTATAGAAACCAGAAATGTTCCAAGCCCCAAATTGAGGAACATCAGTTGGAATCCTTTTGATCCACCACCACCCAGTGTCTTGAAAAATATAATCACTCTTTTCAGAGCTCCAGTCTGTTGCATATATGTAATCATAAGGATGCTAGATCCCACCATAAGTGAGATGGGAAATGAGGCAATAATACCAGCAATTGATGCAAGAAGTATTATCATCAGATCTGTATTAAATATAAAATACGCTAGTAATGCGATCACTAACCACGTGGCCAAACCTGTGGTGTCAGCTCTCCGCTTGAATTTCAGAAGAAGAACTAGTGCTATAATAAAAGGGAGTAGTATGAGGAAAAAAGAGAGTAAAAGCTCCATAAACATTTGACTTGGGAAAATTTTATTTAAAAAATATAGGTATACCAATCAATTATTTGTGAGCAATCAGAACAATCCTATCTAGTTTTTCGGGATCATCAACGGGTTCAAACTTCCCTAGATCCACACAAATAACTTTAGACCATTTTTTTTCGAGCAGATGAATTACATCAGCAATTGGGAAGATGGTATTGGTCATCACTTCACTGAATTTCTCGTAGAGTTCACTTCCCTCTTTTCTCAAAAAACCTGTCACACGTGTATAAGCCCTTTTTTCCTTGGCAACATACTTACCATATTGAAAAAACGTGGCATCATCATAATCCTCAACATCAATAAAATCCCAATATTTCAATCCTCTTGCAGTGTTAAGATCAAAGATAAACAGACCATTACTATTGATATGGTCAGATACTTGATCAAACACCATCTCCAACTCCTCAATTGAGTTGAGATGATTTAGTGAATCAAATGTAGCCACGATCATATCAAATGTGAGTCCCAATTGAAAGGTTCTTGCATCATCTACAATCAGTTTTAATTTATTATTGGTGATCTGATCATTACTGAGTTGTTTCGCAACAGATATCATGGATTCACTTAGATCAATACCTGTCACATTAAAGCCTGAATTCAATAATTTTCGAGATAGTCTACCAGTTCCACAGAAAAGATCCAAAACATTATATTTTTCAAACTCCCCAATATTGTCGATGTACTCTCTTTTTGTTATAACCTCATCAACAGTGATTTGTTTATGATCCAAAAAACATTTGATAATACCGGGATGTATTATATCAATAAAATCAGTCCAGTACAGATTAAAAATCTTAGAAAATATATCTCCATACAGATTGGTTGGATTATCCTTCAAATTCTTCACGTTAAATTATAAAGAAATAGAATATAAGAGCCTGTATTAGTATACCAAAGAATGAGCCAAATAATGCCAAGGTAGCTCTTTGCTCATACCACATATCATCCAGTTCATCAAGAGATTCTTCCAGTGAATACATTGTAGAATCCATGTTCTCGTTGAGTTTTACCACATCAACAGGAACCTCTGAGATTGCCCCATCCTGCATCGCCTCTGCAAGTTCGATCCATGCCTGTAATGCTTTGGAATCTTTTGAACTCATATCTGGCATCAATCTATCAACCTTGTACTTCATCAGTTTTAATCTGTTCAAACTCATAATTGGGGTGAAACCGATATACTGAGTATCTGCACTCGTGACTGGAACTCTTGATCCATGATGGACCACCACCTTATCGGATGAGAGATAAGAATTGAGAGCAAATTCAAGAGCATTGGTTACATCGTATTTTACCCTGGCAGATTTTCCATTTATCAATCTGAATACTCCAAAATCAAGATCTTTTATATTATTAGTTTCTGAGAATTTTATAGCATCAATGACTATTGCCACAGCTTCAGGGAAGAAAGCTTGGTAGATCCTCTGTGTATTCACATCTGTTGGAGACATAAAGGAAGACATCCCCGGATGTGTGTGAAACCAGCCCATTATTGATTTGCCATCTTCTCTCTCACTGATCTCAATGGTCGCAGCAATCAACGCCTCCTCATTTATCTCAACGTGTACCGCACTTCCAACCTGGGCACCAACTCTGATCTCATCTATGTAGACATCCTTATCCACCATCTCTCCAATAAGAAGCCCCGCAGTCTCCTTGCCC
This sequence comes from Candidatus Heimdallarchaeota archaeon, assembly GCA_030668165.1. Classification (GTDB taxonomy): domain Archaea; phylum Asgardarchaeota; class Heimdallarchaeia; order Heimdallarchaeales; family Kariarchaeaceae; genus JAJRQD01. The sequence continues at coordinate 6,321 of DAOUUM010000069.1, read as the reverse complement.
GGTTGTGAGAGGTCAAACTCTATCATCTCTCCCATGGCGGAGGCACTGATGAATATATTACTAAAATCTGCACTCATAGTCTCTTCAACCAAATAAGGCTCCGTTGTAATATAAACCATCCGAAATTTGAATAATTAATTCACAGGTTAGTTTATCATATTTTAACATGAGTGAAGTTGTATTACAATATTTTTACATATGTTTTTCCAACTCAGTCTCATTTATTATTCAAAATTAAAATTGAAGGGATCCTTCTCCTCAATCCAGAGAAGAAACTCCACCCGTTTCAAAATATCGGGATGGGTGATCTCACCTTCATACAATTGAGCTGCCTTGTGTTCATTATCCATCAAAAGCCAAATGCCCAGATAGAAGATCAATGGATTACCGTTCTGATATATGGATTTCCACGGCATTCCTCCATTCTCTATGTTCTTCCCCTCGTATGCCTTCAGAAAGGTATGAACATCCCTTACTCCATTTTCTATATCCCCTGTTGACAGATACTCATTTAATAGTTGCTGACCAAAGAATACACCAATATCCTCCATACGATCAAAGCTCTCCTTACTCATAAATTCTGGATCTAAGAGATATGTTTTCGATACCTGATCCTGAATCACCGACATCATTAGATTGCTCTGATGGAAATCATTGAATGGATTACATCCAGAGGCCATATGTTCGATCCTATCAATCAATCTGCCCATGGAATTAGAAATTTTGGTTTCCAGATCAACTGATTCATAACGATTTGCCAACTGTCTTGAGAAGGCTTTGTACACCTCAAAATTGATATTCTTATTTAGGGGTTGATGCACCTCAGCCAGTAACCTACCTGCATATGAGGGTTTGGCATCATATTCGAGTTCATCATAATTCACTGCATCTATTCCCTCATAAATAACCAGAGCAGGGTCCTTTGTTGAGGCAAATAATAGTTTTGGAGTCCCAAACTCTGGAGAGGTTTTAAACAATACATCCAGTTCTATCGAATTTTTTATCTCTGCCATGAGATTGGCAACCGATTCGAAATATTTGAAAGCCACCTGGGTCGATGTGGGACCCATGGGAGTATCATACAGAACGGTAGAAATCAATACCTGACCAGTCTCACCTATCTTTTGTCTTGTCTTTGTTTCTATTATCTGGATCTCGTCAATAGGAGCCAAAAAAAATTTGGAGGCCTTGTCGATCAAATAATGTTCAATTAGGTGCAGATTTGATTGAATAATCTCCTCGATTTCGAAATCATCGGACATGTATAAGAATTGTATTTGTCCATATTATTTAATCTTTAATTCTCGAATTTTGAAAATAGGATAATTATTCCTTAATTTTTTAGAAAAATTGCCAGAGGAAGTATTTTTCATGTTCGCCAATAATAGATGCATACCTATAAAGTTGTCTGAATGACTTAATTTCTGAAATATTACTTCTATTTATCAATTACTAATAGCTTGGAGAGTAATTTTAATGACCTCATCTCTAAATCTTTTCTTCCAGTCTTTATCCTCATCAAAGAAGAAATAGTCATACATTGGTGATATCAGAGCACCTGGACCCAATATAAATCCCCAGAGCACTTTTATGTATAGTTTAACCTGATCCTCAGTTATTTTGAATATGCCCTGTTGGATGCCAAGCATCAATAAATTCTGCACACCCTCAATACCCAATCTTTGGCATACCTCTTCATGTTCACCTTGAGTTTTTGTACTCTGAGGGGGTTCTAATAAGAACATAAATCGAAAACGGGGATAATCAAATTCGGCAAGATCCAGAAGATAATTACTTATTGAGGTTAGTGTAGCAATTACATCTCCCCTTTCCTTGATTGTTATGGATTCAAAATCTCCAGACATTTTTGCCATGACATGGTTCTGGCACAAAAAGAACATATCCCGTCTATCCTGTACATATCTGTACAATCCCCCCACAGCAATACCCATTTTTTTAGCTAATTCCCTCATGCTCATATTCTCTCCATCTTTCAGGAACAATTCAACAGCTAATTCTGTTATTTTATTGAATTTAAGCTCCCAATCCTCACCATGCTTTTTAGGGGAAATATTTTCGCTCATTATGTGAACACTGTTCACAACCTTTATAAACTTTGTATCCCATATATGTATTATAATACACTAATTGAAGTGAACACTGTTCACTGGTGAATATTATGAATGACGAACTACATGTTGTGATCGGAGCCAATGGGAATGCAGGCAATGCAATCCTTGAGAGACTCGTTGAATTAGGAAAAAATACCGTATCAGTTACCAGGAATGGGAAATTAAGAAACAATAAGTTAAATGGTAAGGTAAAAAACCTGATGGGAGACGTATTTAATAGCAATGGATTGGCTGAACAAATCAAAGATGCCACCCATATCTACAATGCTGTTAATCCCCCTTACTATGAATGGGTAGATAAATTACCTGAAATAACTGAGAGCTTTATTAAACTGGCAATGACAACTGATTCAAAACTGATAGTTGTTGATAACCTGTATATGTATAATCCAGATCAAACATCTAACCTAAAAGAATCCACTGCACACTCCTCTCCAACCAAGAAGGGGAAACTTCGTGCCCGAATTGCGAAAATGTATCTGGATGCTCATCAAAACAAAGGATTGAATGTGGTTATGGTTAGAGGAAGCGATTTCTATGGACCCGGAGTTCGAAATGCCACTCTTGGTGATCAATTCTTTCCCAATGCAATCAGGGGTAAGAAATTCATGGTTTTTGGTGATGTGGATCAACCACACTCATTTACATACATGCCTGATTTTGCAAAATCTGTGGTGAATATCTCCCTTGCTGATAATAAAGAGAGGATATATCATGCACCCAATGCTGATGCCATCTCACAGAGAGAGGTGATTGCAATTCTAGAAAAAGAGCTTGGTACTCAGCTCAAATATTCTAATCCGGGTTCATTTATGATCGGATTTTTTGGCCTGTTTGATAAGATGGCAAAGGAATTCAGGGAGATGTTGTATCAATTTAATCAGGAATTCAGAGTGAATCATTCTCGATATGCAAGTGAGTTTGGTAATGGGTACACCAAGATAGAGGATGGTTTAAGTGAGACTCTAAAGTGGTATAAAACTGAGTATGAAACAAAAAATTAGGTAAAATCTTGCTATTTACTGTTATCAACTAAATTCTGAGCATATGCAGTTATCCATTCAATTACTGAGGTGCACTTGTCACGCCGATGGGGGTGCTGATAATCCACTACATTACTATCATCGGCAAATTCCTTCAGCATGACCTTACAATCAATTGAATCTCTTTCAAAATGAATTTTTAGGTCTGATTTGAGATCATTTATCTTTGTCCTGATGAAATCATCATCGTGGCCAAGATCAGATAATAATTTACTAACCGCACCTATAGATCCACTGACTGCCCCACACACAGAACCTTCACCCATTCCTCCACCATACACTGTAAAAGTTGCTAGGAGAACTGGATAGTCTTTATCATTGTTTGCCTTCAGAATTCCTGCACCAGTTGCCCTGGCACAATTTTTTCCATTGTTCCAGTAATCTAAAACAGTATCAATGGTTTTCACAAATAACTAAACTTCTTAATGATTAATAATATTGTCTTTGGGGAAATAGAATTATCGGTATCAGATGACAAATCCAAGTAAGAAAATTATGAGAGGTGAGAAAACCAGGGATAAGGTAAACATTGCACTCATTGGGCATATTAAAATACCGAGATCAGCGAATTTTTCTTAAATTTTTATATTTATTAGATATAGTTTCCCTAATTAAATGCAAAATTCTGCAATATAACCTATCTGATACTTTAATTTTCGTTGAATAATCTCTTTTTGTATCAATTTTACCAAATACCTTAAATAACCGTTTTTTGAAGCTGGACAAGTTTGAATAAACTTGTACAACTAGGCGTGGAAAAACGGAAAACCATCTCTTTCAGCTTATAGCATCAGAGAGCAATTTTTGATAGTGTTTATATCTCTTGGATCGTTGTATGAGATTTCTGGCTGCATTAAGATCACTATCCACATGTTTAAGGCTACAGGAGGTATTGCTGCAATAAAACTGCTTACCCTGTCTTTTGCCAATTTTTGAGCACTTGCTGCATATCTTTGATGAATTTCTCGGATCCACCAGCTCCACATGGATACCATGCAATTTGCATTGATTGATCAGCATGGTTTGTACCTGGGAGAAGAACCAGTGTACCTGCCAGGTGGCAAGGAAATAACCAACTTTTGATCTTGCACCGTGTCTTGACCATTTCATATTCTCCAGCACCAGAGTACCCACACCATGATAATTCAGATAAGAGATGGTCCTAGCTGATAGCTGTCTAATAATCTCCAGATTGCTATTTTTTATCTTTCTCCACTGTGTTCTTTGTCTGTCCCTGGCAAACCAGTGCTTCATCGTCCCCTTCTTTGACTTCATCCTCATCGATTGATTGTCCCTGGCGATCAATCGCCTATCCATCAATTTTGATTTTATGTTGATACTTTTGGGATTTACAAACCAGTCATCCTTCTTACCTCCCATATTTTTCTGATCCAGAAATTGTCTATCTATCTCTTTTGTCTTCTTGTATACAGATAATGTGGCCAGTGTTTTCAGCCCCAGATCGGCTGAGGCTGTCAGATCACCATCTCTCTCCTCACTTGCCTTCTTTGTAAAAGGAATGTAAATATAATATTTACCCCGTGAGAAGTTCAGGACACCACGTTGTGATTTGAAACCTAATTTAATTAATTCTTCATATCTATCCACAGTCCTCAAATCCGTGGATACAAATTCATTTGCTATCAGTGACAGGGTGATCTCCACCCTGTCATCCAATTCTTTTAGTCTATACACCTGACCATCATCAATACCCAGTGGAATTGATGATTTATTGAGTTCAGGTATTTTCAGGATATCTGGAGTATTACTGTTCAGATCTTTCAGAATTACCTGCAGTTCATGATTAATCACTTTTAAATAATTAATTTTCAAATAAGCAATTATCTGCTCTCTTAACAAAATATCAAATTCTAAATCGATAAATTTTAGCAGATCTGTAAATGATGCACCATTGATCCATAATCTATCATTTCCAGGTTTTAATAATAATAGCCGTACATTATCAAACTGTCTTCCCCAGTTATTAATTTGCAAATTGGGTACTAATTGATTAAGTGAGTTATCCAGATCCTGTTTCCAAGCAATTTTTGCCCTGCTCCACTGTTTATCACCGACATTGACCACGTCTGCTATACTGGATAGATTAAGCATTTTTACAATAGTGCTGTCATAATTTGATCGGCTGCTAGATTTTGATTGCTGCAACTCCCTAAATCTCTTGTTCAATCTTCTTACTGCCCTTTGTTTGAATGATTTCAATGTATCAACTATGAATTTATTATCGTTCAGCTTATTATTTACTAACAATTGGTATTTTTTCTGTTCTTTGCCATCTGTAAAGAACAATTGTAAATCAGGTCCTTTCAATCTATCAATCAGTTTATTATTGATAAAATTTAATTTATTATCAATCTCAAAATAACTCAGATCTGTATTCTCTAAAATCTCCTTATTACTATTATAGAAAAATCCATTTCTCAACTGAATATTAATTATCTCTATCAAATTCCTCTGATTTCTGCGATACTCTTTCACTGCAAAATATGATAGCTGTGATCCACAACGATGCACCCGCTCCTTCAGGTCACATTGTTGTTTCGGTAACTGTCTGTAGAATTTTTTCACAGAGACCAGGCTATCATTATCAAATACTGAGGAAGGTAATTGCAAACCCAGATTGATCTGCTTGTTTACCAGATCCCTGTACTGCACAAATAGATCATCTATTCCCGGAATATTCAGATTATCCAATCTGAATTTACGGGTGATAAGCACCTGTGCCATAAGTATAATACACAACTATAATATATAATCTTTTTATTGACAAAAAGTAAGTAGATTCCCGAAAGTAATCAGCTGAATGTACAAGATTACCTATAATTGTTCAAAATTTAGTTAACTGTTGCCAACCCTCTAATTCGTGATAAGTTTTGAATATTCCTTAATATTACAAATATCATCACAATCAAGGGATTTAAAAGGCGATTTACTTTACACGATTTATAAGTCTCAATTTGAGACAGGAAAAGACAAGAATGTCTAAGCAAATAATTGAAATTAATGATCTGACCTTTTATTATGGTGAAGCTAAGGGTATTGAAAACCTGAGTCTCAAAATTAATGAGGGAGAAATTTTTGGATTTTTAGGTGAAAATGGTTCTGGGAAAACCACTACCATCCGATGT
>DAOUUM010000297.1 GCA_030668165.1 Candidatus Heimdallarchaeota archaeon | reverse complement strand
GCAGATCAATTCAATTGGCCAATCTCTCATTGTGGCACCAGTTCGTGCCAGATCATTCCACAGTTCTGTGACCGAAGACTTATTTTTGGTAAGCATGCGTGTAGTTTCGAATTCATAGTTTCCTACCCTGATTATTCCCATTCCATTAGGTCCATCAAACCATGACACCTCTGATATCTCCTCATATGGTATTTCAAATTCCTGCCAGCCCTCTTTGGTCTCCTTAATTGCCACAAACAATTCATCTTTATGATTGAAATGATACCAAGATTCTCTGTAATTCCTCCAACCCCATTTGTAGAACATGAATAGCTCAAAGGAGAACAAGACAAGAGCCAGGATTATTCCCAGAGTCGTTCCTAACCAAGGTATATTAGATAATAAACTGTTAATCAAGTAATATACGATTAAACTGGTAGAAATACCAAATACGGTGATCAAAAATGAGTACTGTATTTTCAATACCATTGATGAATTGACCAGATGTCCAGTGGAATTCCAATAAACTGACTTCCTCATGAGATCCTTCATCTCCTTGGGGATGATCAATTTATCGAGATCCGGTTCTCTCCACATACAATTAGGGGGATACTTATTCCTTAATAACATCTGATATCTATTGCTGTGTATTTAATAGATTATGATTCAATTATTAACAAATTAAGTTTATTTAACTAGGGTTATTGATATGATTATGCGAAATTTTCTGCAAAGATTAAGATATAGGCACTAATCATATCATATGTAAAAATGAGTTATTCCGATAAAATTACTGAAATTTGGGAATCTGGGGTGTCCGGTAATATTTCCATTGCCTTAACGAGAATTCTAGAATTGATAAAGGAAGCAAAAAGTAAAAACGAAGAGATTCCTTTAGAATTGGAATTAGAGATTGTAATAAATGCAAATTTCGTTATTGGTTATGGAACGACCTTTGATCAGGTAAATCATATTCTAAATCTACTTAATAGGGTATTAAACTCTGAATCTAGGAACTCTAGATATCACCATCGTTTCTTGGCAATGGTTTGTAGTTCTATTCTGACAATTATGACCGTGGATGAAACAAGTCAGACCCGTGATACACACCGACTAATGAGTACATTTGGAATTTCAAATACATCTACCAGATCTGACATCCTAAGGAAAATTATTGAGATAGTGGGGTCAGAGCTCAATAACAATATGATTGATCTGTGGTTTTTTGAAGCAGTCTCGTTTGTTCTAATCTATGCTGCAATTTTGCAAGAAATGGGAACATGGGTGGATGCTGATAATGCAATAATTGAACAAATTAGATTAATAATAATTAATATTAATGAAGATGATCTAACTGAGCTAGACAAATGGAAGACAGAATGGAATGATAAGAATGATTATTTCAGATTCACTCATCTATTATTAACCAACAAGAATGCTGATGAGGGGAGATGGTTGAATCTCGCAAAAGGCCTTACTACGATGGCGTAGCAGATTAATAATATTATTTCCTAAATGTTTATATCGAACCCTGTATAATACATCATAATGAAAAAAAGGATCTGTCAGGGATTAATTAGTTTTTGTGATGGATCCACGAGCGAGGCAACCTGTGTTATTATTAATAATCGTCCACACAAATGGTTTGAATCTCGTGCTAATTTGATACTTCCTGCAAGTATTGGTATTCTTCCTTGTGGGGATAACAAGCTATGGAGGGTGGGTGTGTTTACTTGCACCAAAAAGGAACATGTACATCATAATGACAATGTGTACTCTCTGAGTGCTGTTGATATGGGTGAGATAATAAAAGAGGGGAGCAAAAGTCAGGAGAGTATTATTATCAAAGTTCGTGCTCTTAAAATATCATCTCCAACAAAAGATGAATCAAAACCAAGAGTAAAATCTGTCAAGTAATGAATACTCAAATATTAGGTCATTGTGGCACAAAATACATCCTAGCCTTATGATATATGTTGTGTTCTTGAATTCCAAATGGTTTATAAAGCAATATTTGGCGGTGGCATCGTAAACGCCCACATTGTGAACCCCAATGAAGGTATTATTGGTGAATTAGGGATTGATGATGAAAATATTTTTCAAAAATTCTTTAGATTTATTTTTAGCAAATGATTTAAAAATGTCCGAACAAATTAATTCCTACCATGTATTTTTATCAACTGTACAAGAATACTAAGGGAAGGATATACAATTAAATAGTCGTTTGTAAAAGGTAGTACAACCACTTCTGAATCTACAGAATCGTTGAATCGATTTGGATTCGAAGGAGAAGAGAAAAATGAAATTAAAAGGATTTTTATTAATTGCTGCTTTATCTGCACTGCTATTGCTTGGGCAATCTGTTGCTGTAACAGCGTTAAATGACAATGGATCAATCGAAGCCGATATAATCCATAGTGAAAAAGATTTTGCAATCGATATCTTTTTTGTTGGTTCTGGTGTACCTATTCCCACCGCTATCAATGAATTTGATGGTACATATGATTTTGTATCAGAAACATCGCTTACATCGCTTGTAGTCAAAGCTAATCTACAAGGCTATACTACAGTAACTGACGAAACAAATGAGACACTAGCTGAAACAGTAGGTCAATTATTCCTCATTATTGACGGAGTACTTTCTACCGTTGGTCCAGGATATATGTATTTGGAAACTGGTGCTCTTATCACCTTATCACAAGGTACCCATGTTGTTTCTTTCCTATATGTAGGTAATGGAAATGAAGGATTCCAATTTGCCTCTGATTCAATCATTATTAGGATCGCTAAATCTGCAGACGATTTTGATGATTTAATCATTGATGAAATTGATCTAGATTATCAGGTTACTGATAAGGCAGTAGCTGGTGGAGATTGGGCCAATCCCACTCCCGTTTATTATGAGCCTATTTGGGATGATTGGGCAAGAGATTTGGATTACACTCCTGAGAATAATGTCGGAATTTATGCCACCTCTGAAGATAATGTAACAAAATTTGTTGATGGTATAAGCTTTGATTTTGGGGATGCAAATTACAAGGTTCTTATTAACGGAAGTGTTGATACCACTGGTACCGATGGTTACTCATTCCAACTCAATGCGACTGATGGTGATTTTATTTATGACGATGATGGTGCGCCAGTATCCGCAACTGATCTAAAGACCACCACTGGTTATCTGTTCCTTGTCGATGCTAATGGAGTTACTTTCATTGATGATAACACACCCACTACAATCGATGTAATCAAACTTCCAGATGCAAATGCCACAGGTCAAGCTTATACATATATTGGTGTTCTAGCCCTAGCTGATTATGGCTATTGGACTGACCCATGGTGGGGAGCTCACGATCTTGACGGTTTTACAGCTTCCGGTGATGGTGAGATCGAATACGATTACTCATTCGATTTTGTCGCAACCCTTAGTGGTGTATATGTTGCAGATGCAATTGCTGCTGAGGCCCCTGGTTTCCAGGCAACTGAGACCGCATTCGCACTCGTCACTCTTGGTGTTGTAGCCTTCTTAATTCCACGTTTCAGAAAAGAAGAGAAATAAGTTAACTAACTACTTCAATTAATTATAATAATAACGATAATAATTCAAAATAATATACTCAATACAATTAAGTATTACAATAACTATTATTCAAGAAATGAGTTTTGCAACTATGATTTCTGTAGTATTTAAATCGAATTGGTAGAATATTCCCATGGATTTAATTGTATTGAGAATGCAACAGAATAGGCAATTTCTGGATATACTGATGAGGATGGCCAACTTAGGTTATGGTCAACTATTTACCAGCTTTCTATCTGAAATTGTGGATGAGGGTTATGATTTTGATCTGAATTATGGAGAGTATAATGATATTGAAATCTCTCAGGATACCTTAAGTGACAAAGTAAGATCTCTTAACATACTGGGTAATGATCTATTTGTTGATCTTGCAAGTGATGAATTATTGAAGAGTCACACTCATGTGATGATGATTGACAAACTAGTTGAGTTATTGGTGACTAATAGGTTATTTTTCAAAGTGATAAATCCCAGAAATTAAGTAAGGGAATTAATATGCAGGAAATTGTAATTCCTTGGATTATATTAGTGTACAAGTGCCCATTATTTATTATTTATTAATTTCACACCTCATATAACCATCTGTGATGCATTTATTTATTTTATGAGATGGTGACGCCCGAAAACAACTAAAAGCCCATGGTATAACCTAACAACGTTATAGGTGTATGATTGAGGATTAAGGGGGGTCTCTGGTAATTTATCAACTTGTGATAGTGATTTTTTCTGAATGCTTACGTGAACAAAAATTAGCTGTATCTGGTTAGGTTATTCCTTATTTCATTAATCGATATTCAGACTGTGATTTAATATAACATTATTGAATGTAATTATCTTC
>DAOUUM010000488.1 GCA_030668165.1 Candidatus Heimdallarchaeota archaeon | reverse complement strand
TTGGAAAATTTGAAGGGCCCATCACATCGAATTCAATCTCATCCCAATCTGACCAGAATTTGACTGTATCACTGCTGACTCTCACTCTAAGATGATAACTACCCTCTTCCAAATTAATAACAATATGGTGTGCATCGCTTGCATTGAACTGTTCTACTGGGGTCTCACCATCAAGATATATCTCAAATTGTACATAATAATCGCTAGAATGCCAATCACCATCTGGATAATATGCAGTAACAGTGAATTGAGCATCAATATTATCCATCCCTGATTGAATATATCTGTCATAGTCACCGTTGGTAATATTTGCGCTTAAAGGCACAAGAGCAGGCATTAAATTAGAGTCATAATGAGTTTGGATAATCGAAAAGCCGGTTACATACTCGTGTAGCACTCTATACTCATATGTTACACCCTCTATCACAGAGTAATCTGTGTATGTAGCACTGCTGACCTGATCTATAGTTTCCCACATACCGGCCACCTCATTAACTAATTCCCTTCTCTGAATTGTTTTCTCCCCGGTTTGGGTCTGTCCGAAAATATCCTCATCAAAATCCCAAGTCAATTTAATTCCATCTTCATAGTAATTAACCAATAAATAGGGATAATTATAGTTCAGTGTGCACAGGATGGTATTGACTGTGCTGAGATCTGGAACCAGTTCCCAATCCCATTCCCAAAGGTGTCTAACCTCTGAATCCACCATAGTGATATGTAAAGTTGGAGTATTGGCATTATCATATCCATCTAGAGCAAGAATGGTGGTATTATCAAAATACCAGTTGTAAGTACTCGTACCTAGACTCAATACTCTCAAAATACCAATACTTGAATCAGTGAAATTTACATTATAGACCGCCAGTAGATTATCATAAAGATATAATGATCTGAAAGAAGTATTTATTGCTGTGAAATTTGAATGATGTAAACTTAAGCTATCATTGAATGATGAATCCTGCAAATATATCTCGGAATAATCACTATAAAAATAGATATCATAATCATCATCATCATAATCAAAAAATTCAGTATTATAGAAAGAGAAACTGGAATTGTCAGATATTCTCATACCATAAACTGTACTATCATATACTGAGACAGTCATATTAAGACCAAATTCTGCGGAATAAATTGTCGAATCATAGATATTAACAGTTCCATTTTCACCTGATAATCCATATACATTGCTGGTAGTGAACGTGAGTCCAGATCCGTCCATCATGTGGAAATCATATTTTCTATCAAATAGATTATCAGCGATAAAAGTCTTGATTATACCTCCACCGAAGTTTACATAATCCGGCTCAATTTCCTCCCAGTGTGCATCGGAACCATCAATAACAACTCTCTGGATCAAATTACCCAAGATACTCAAATTATTGTGTTTGAATAATGTTAGAGAATTCCAAATGAGATCTCCTCGTATCACAGTATCATTGAAAGTATGGGAAAGATTAGGATTGAATGTATCACCATCCACATCTACACGAACATTGTTAAGATCTGAATTCGAGAAATCAATGAAACTATTGGTAAGCTCAACCACACTCATATTAATATTTGGATCGGCATTATACATAGAATTTATTGTTCCATTGGTATTTCGAAATATGAACATCGGGATATCCAAATCATAGTAGGTTCGTGCGGTGTAAGCCACATTATTCATGGTTAGATTGTAGATATTATTAAAAGTTAATTGACTCACTATATGCACATCACTGATCTGAATATGTGACTCTGGATACACACCACCTGAGGGATACTGATATAAATATTCAAATCTATATTTAATATTTTCATATCCTGTGATATTAATATTATAGATTTTTGAATTGCTAACTATCTTAATCACAAAATAACCGTCATAAATTGTGCTCAGATCATCCATCGTGACATTTAATCCATAAGCCTCACCATGAAGGGCTAAGCCATCTACCTCACTATCTCCGTAAGTAATCAAAATCTCATTCCCAAGAAATACAATCTCACTATCAAAAGTTACCAGATTGGGTAAGAAATACGAATACTCGGGTTTGTATACTTTTTCCACGGAAGTTGTATCCAATTGCAATAAAGAATTATCCGCAATTTCAATATCTCCCAGATTACTATCAATAAAGCCAATGCTTGCATTATTTAAGATATAAACAGTACCATTAAGATCAGAATTGGTAACATTCAGATAGGCATCATCTTGAAAGAATACATTACCTGTATTGTCCCAGTTATCAATCTCTGTGAAGGTCCATCCTGAACCATAAAATACAACATTGTACTCAGTGGCATTGTTACTCAGCATGGTGACAGCCATAGATGAGTTTGCTGCATCAAATGCAATGAACTCAGTCTCCGCCAAAGTCAGATTATCCTGCTGTGTATCCGCATTTGAATGCATAGTGCTGGAAATTAGTACTAATAATAGAATTATACTAAATTTTTTATTCATTCTAAAACAATTGAATAAGGCATAATAAATATAAATATACTATTGTATCAATA
>DAOUUM010000177.1 GCA_030668165.1 Candidatus Heimdallarchaeota archaeon | reverse complement strand
TAGAGTATTATTAAGCTAATTTGATTCTAATCATATATCATTAATCTGGATAAATGCTATTTTTCACGTTTAGTCCAGTTATCAGTTTTACAATCGCCTGGTAATAGTTGTGCAATATCACCAATATCGATAGATTTGATCTTGGCCATATCTTTGTCATCAACCATGGAAAGGAATTTCTTCTTTATCTGCTTGGATACCTGCCCTCTTTTGATACTACCAGGTGTGATTTTCACAAACAGATCAACATATTTCAGGTTTTCCTCGTGCACTGCAATTCCCAGTTTGACCCAGTGCTTCTCAATGATCGCATAGAGATAGAGTTCAAGTGCTACATTCTTGATGAACTGTTTCTTGCCATATATCATGAATCCTCCCTTGGGTAAGAATTGTCCGGTTGGTGCACTCATGGATACCTGATCATTCTCCACCGCATATGCATCAGCAGTTGGCCTTTGTAATTTCCATGCTGCTGAGTATGAGACTGCAATAGTTGCTGCACATTTGAGGGTGTTCTCATTGGGAATTTTACCCCCGGTCTTGATAATCGTGGCCGCTGCACCCTGAATATCAGCATGGAGAAATAGATCATCATCATCGAGATATCTTTTGACCAGGAGCTCATTTGAGTTGGCATCCCTACCTGCAATTATCAGCGAACCATCAGGACTATTAGTCCAGTGCCATTTCTCAAACCACGATTTTCTTCGTTTCAATACCACAGTCTGTGCATCCGAGATCTTCTTCAGCACATCTGTCTGGGAATTAAGTATCTCAAGATTCTTCGTTGTTCTATCGATGGCAATATCAGCACCCTTTGCCTTCTTTTCGGATTTCTTGGCCTTTTCATACAGCATATTTGCATTTTCATTCAGGGTTCTTCTGAAATCCAGGGTGGACTTGATTATCTCATCCTCAAATGGTAGTTCAAGTATGATCAAAGCCTCTCTTACCAGAATTTCATTGTACAGTGATGCTGATGCGATACCCTTCTCCTTACCAATATCCAATCTTTCAATAATGTCTTCCCATTCCATTTTATTCTTTCGTGCATTGTACACTGTGCTTAGTAGTTCAGTGGCAGCTGTGAAATTATTGTACAGTGCATCTGCCTCCCTTCGCTTTATCGCAGCCTCAATCAATAGATTTTGCTTGTGCTCATTTTGTTTGTTCAACTGGGTCTGTAGTTTTTCCTCAGCAGTGGTTAGCTCCTCGGTCTCACCACTGATCTCCTCCTCAGTTTCCTGAGATGAGAAAAATACATCAAATGCATCACTGTAGGACATTGGCTGGAAGGTCTCGACCTCTTCCTCATAGAGTGATTGCTCCCAGGGAAGTATTTTTAGAACTCTCTCAGGATTGAATGGCAGTGATTCATCAGACCATTGCTCATCGTAATTTATCTCTCCATCGAGTTTATCCTCGTCTTCCTCTGCTATCTCCTCATCTGATTCAGATTCCATTTCAGAGTCAAGATAGACCACTGGGGAGAAATCAAAATTGAGTAGTCTACTTTCCAGTTCCTTAGCAGCCTGCAGAATACTGACAATATCTTCCTCAGTTATCTCTGCTGTTTTTTTGGTGGAGATCCCAGCCTGTCTAGCAATATATCGGGAGTAGTAGGGACCAAGTCCCAGCCAACTATTCAGGGCGATGATAATTTTTTTATTTGCATCAAGATATTTTTGCAGATCCGAGATTCCATTACGGATGATGTCTCTCTCGGTGGAGGGCATGTGCTCGTATTTCTTACCTGGATGGATATCCCGATCTCTCATTTTCCGGTAGTGAAGTGCAGTCAGGATCTTATTCTGACCAGAAACCATGATCAGATTTCCCTGTCCGAATAATTCAATAATAATGGTGATACCAGAATCTGCACCCACATTGATAGAGATTATGCGATCCATCTCCCTCTGTTCAATTGAATTGATTCTCCTGTCCCGCAGATGGGTTCTCAGGTTTCTGCAAAAGTTTGATGGCTCTGAGGGCATCAATCTATTAAACTGGGTCAGATGCATCCTCTTACCTGGTTCAATAAGCAAAAAGCGTACTCCTACCTTGGGTTTACGTATTTTGAAGATGAAGATATTACCACGGATATGATATATGTTAACAATCCAAGATCCTATGAGATCCTCGGCTAATTCATGTGTTAATACGCGTATATCGACACCAGATAATGTTAGGCTCATAAAAGATAACTGAAATCTTTACTTTTTAATACTTCTTTTTATATCTAATCGATTAATCCACAATCTATATTATCTTTCTGTGGGATAACCATTCTCGGGCTCTACCCGTGGGAACTAATCTTGATTTTTCCTTTCTCAGTTGAGATATGGAATCCACCCCCATCAGGAACATCAATCGCTTGATTGATTCTGAATATCCAAGTAGCCATTGCTCAGCTGCTTCCACTCCATGGTTGATCAGAGTTGTGAGCACTGGTCTGGCGATACCCACCATTGAACTACCCATGGCCAGTGCTTTTGCAGCAGTCAGGCCACTGTACATACCACCCGTTGATACTATGGGAACATCAGATTTTGCGGTTGCCTCGTAGGTGGCAAATGCTGTGGGTATACCTACTCTTAGTGTTGGATCATCTAGTTCATATGGACGATCGTCACTGTGTCGCAGAAGTTCTATCTTTGCCCATGAGGTCCCCCCGGCTCCACCAATATCTACTGCGGATACACCCAGCTTCTCCATTCTGATCACATCCTCGTATGGGATACCAGCCCCTACCTCTTTTCCGATCACCGGTATTTTTGAATGCTTGCTTATCCTTGCAAATTCATCCCATGCTCCCTTGAAATTCACATCCCCCTCGGGTTGGCATAGCTCCTGAAATGCATTCACATGAATGGCCATGGCATCAGCATCAACACCCTCAACTGCCTGATCGTATTCACCGAGATCAAAATCCATGCAAAATTGGACCAGCCCCAGGTTACCCACCAAAAACACATCTGGAACACTTGCCTTGACATCAAAGGTATTTTTTGTATCTGGATTCACTATCATTGCCCTTTGTGAACCCAAACCCATGGGAATATTTAATCTGCTACAGATTCCTGCAAGCTTTTCATTGATTTGCTTTGCCTCAGGATAGCCCCCAGTCATACCTGCCACCATTATTGGATGGTCAAAGGTACGTCCCAAAAACTCTGCATTCATGTTGATATCAGAATAATTTATATCTGGAACTGATCTTGGAATAATATCAAATAACTCAAAACCATTTGTCACCTTATCAACCCCCACATTCTCATCAACAACTATTTTGACGTGTTGAGCCTTACGACTTTTGAGTTCGAATTTATCCTCATCAGTTTTCTGATTCATTAGGCTCCAAATATATTACTGATTTTTATGGACTATTGTTGTATCGTAATTATTTGTAATTTAGTCACGTTGCAATTTTGATATTTTCTCCTCAATATCGGCCTTGATCTGATCATATTCCTGTTTCTCAATTATCTCAAAAATAAATGCCTGCTCAGTCTTGGTCAACTTATCATTGAGATCCTCGATAGTTGACTCAATAAATTGATCTGAGGAGATGGATATTGCATCAATTAAATTTTGAGCTGATAGAGTCAGTGAGTACACGTACCTCAGACGGGGAAATGTTTGTGCTCGTCTTTCTAACAGTCCATAAGTCAAAAGTAGTTTGAGATGTTTTTCTATAGCTGTTCTTGATACTCCAATTGCCTCTACTAACACATCAGGATGGGATGGAAAGGATTGCAGATTATAAAGGATCTTACATCGTGTATCATCTTGCAGGATTGATAGTAAGGATCGCTGTGAAGAGGTGAACATATTGACTTATGTATGATAATTGTAAACAAGTATTATATAATTTTGCCCCAAGGTTATTAAAAGTCGATATTTTTTATCCGAATTATACTGTATAAACTTTAGAGTTTATGCTAACTCATTTCAGTTTATATTATTAACCCACAATTAAGGAATCATTTAATAAAGACCTTGACATAAAATAATATGAGAATATGTCTGACGAAAATTTGGAGAAAAAACTGGAACACAAATTGAAGATTGGGGAGATCACCCAAGCTGAATTTGATTCTTTCATTCAAAAATTCAAAAAATTGGGTTTGATCTCAGACACAATCTCACAGAAAAAAATTCTCACCAAATTGAACATAGATGGATCCAAAGATATTGATGGTGTCACGGTAGAGGGACCGGTAATCGTCTCAGGTAGGCTAAATATCGATGGTAATCTTGAATGTGACCGATTATCCATTTCAGGATCAACTACTATTTTTGGCGACCTCAGAGTGTTTAGGAAATCAAGTCTCTCTGGAGATCTCAATGTCAATGGCAATGCTGATTTTCTTGGTCCAGTCTCAACAACCGGTACCTTGAAGGTGGATCAGATGATCAACAGCACGGATAATTTCTCCATCTCTGGTAATATGACAGTCAATGATGATTTCAAACTAGGTGCGGAATTAAAGATTTTCGGACAATTAAAAGCCAGAAATGTGAAGAGTGCGAGCAAGATCAATGTTATCGGGGTACTTAATGCAGATTCTGTACTGGCAGAGGAGTTCTCATTCCATCCCAAAGTTAGTGGAGAACCAGAAGATTCACAAATATCGGGAGATTTGAGGGCATCTGAGATAATAATCTCAACGAAATTAATTGCCAATCTTGGTAAAACATTGGACCTCTCAAAAATAAGTGAGAGTATTGCAGAGGTCAAAATGAGTATTGGAGATATTGAGAGCAATCTATCCCTGAAAGGATTAATGGATGGATTGGTTGATAATTTAATACCCAAGGTACTCGATGAAGTAAGCACTAAAACTGAAGGCTTACTGGATATTATCAACTCAGTGGGCACTGTATTTACCCCCAAATCCAAGTTTATTATTCGTGGAAATATTGAGGGAAAGAATGTAAAAGTTGCCAATGTTACTGTACATGGAGATATTATTGGAGATACTATTTTTATCGGACCTGGAGTCGAGGTTCATGGAAAGATAAAGTTTAGAAAGGAGATCAATATCAAAGAGGGTACCGATTATAGAGTGGAGAAAATAAATTAAAAGAGATCATTCTCCCCCATCTAAAAATAATGATTATTAATATTTGATTTTAAACCAAGAATGTAAATCTTGAACATCCTAATTTTACCTACTTTCAATGAGGAAGAATCACTTAAAGTAATGCTACCTAATTTGATTGATAAATTTGATAAAGTTCTAATTATTGATGGAAATAGTACAGATAACACAGCAGTAATTTCAGGTGAATTTGATGTCCTTTTTAGGAAACAGAAAGGGCTTGGAAAGGGTACAGGAATAAGAGAGGCCTGGCGGTATCTAATAGATACCGGGATGATAATAGGGACAGTATCCATCATTGATGCCGATAATACCTGTGACATCATGGATGTTTTAAGGGCAATTGAACTGATCAGGGCGGATAATCTTGATATTGTTATTGGTAACAGGCTTGCCAGCGGATGCCCCGACGTGATGCCCAGATTTTCTTGTTTTATCAACTGGTTGGTAAGTCTTGTAATTTCAATCAGAATAAGAAAGCGATTACATGATGTTCAATCTCCTTTCTGGGTGATGACAGCAGAAGCAATGAAAATATTGGCAAGTGGGGTGAGAGCCAGTAAATTTGAACTGGAAGCTGATATGACAATCCAGTCCAGATATGCAAAATTAAGAGTTATAGAAATGCCCATAGGTTACAGGGAGAGAATTGGTGAGACAAAATTCAGCATTGGGTTAAGATTCCGGAATTTACTGGTGATACCATGGCTCATATTAAAAATAAGAGGTGGGTTAAGGAAAAGTGACGAGAATGGATTATGAGAACCTCGCTGTGAATTATACAGCCTGGGTTGAGCAGTGGATGCCCTGGATCAGGACCAAACTTGGATTCAGAGATGATGACCGGGAGATTATCACTGACTTGATTGCTCAGGGCGTGGACAATAAGGATAGGATTAATCTAGAGAAATTGATTCTTGGAACCAAGGCGATTATTTTTGGTGCAGGACCGGTACTCACAGATCACATTGAACTAATTAGACAAGTGTCTAACAAAGTAACTATAGTTGCTGCGGATGGTGCAACAATTGAACTTAGGGCAAATGGAATTATCCCGGACCTTGTGCTGACGGATCTTGATGGGATTGATAGCCAGATCATTGAAGAGCTAGATAAAACCACCTTCATAGTTCTTGCCCATGGAGACAACAGATCAAAAATTTCCCAGCTGCTGAGTTATTTTGATGAGATTCCAGATAATATCATTTGGGCAACGCAGGGTTATAAGCTAGGTAACTGGTGCAATACACTGGGATTTACCGATGGTG
>DAOUUM010000585.1 GCA_030668165.1 Candidatus Heimdallarchaeota archaeon | reverse complement strand
GCCAATTTGTCATACGTAAATGATATGGATTAGATGAATCAGTATACAGCTAATCTTTACACTATTATATTCTAATTCGCAGATAAGACCTTCAAATTACAAAATATTTTAATATTATCATTTGAATAATTAAATTGAACATGAGTATTTCAATCAAAAAAGATCTAGCAATTGATTTAATTAATGAGAATCTAAAAATACTTGATGAAAGAATAATGAATATACTCTTGAAGTGGCATTATAATAATATTGAGGACTTCATTGAGGATTCTAAAAATGGTACACTAGATCACACTAGTATCGACGATGCAATAGATATTCAGAATTTAAGAGATAAAAGGGCTGAAATAGCAAACATTTTAGATTGAGGTGCTAATATTCCTAAAATAGATAATGCGAGTAAACAATTGATGAATCTTCTATCAGGACATATTATAGAATTTAATATCGATGGTGGTTCGAATAGGCTTAAATTCTTGGTAGACAATGGAATTCAGGTTTACATCAGGTATAATAATTATGGTGAATATACTTACGTAATACAATTTTCACTAGAGAAATTTGATCAAATCAGATATGATAATTTTGACGATACGTGGGTTGTTCCTACTAGGCCACATCATTGTCATTTGAGGCATAATAAAGATGTTGTGGATAGCCCATTCGTGGGAGAACCAGAAACTGATATCCCAATACTATCAGATATTATTTTAAAATTCATAAACATATAATTAGCTTATTTCGTATAGGTCAAGCTAAGCGCAATTATACACTCGGTGAGACAAACCTTGAATATTAATGCAAATTAGTTCAAAGTTATGGATGTATTTGGTGACGTATTACTTAAACAGATGCAAGAGGATGAACCAGTCCAATATTTGATAGAGAGGGATGATAATCTATTAGAGATCAGGGATGCATCATTATACTTTAATCAGCCAGATTGCTGGCCAAAGGAAGAATTAACTCTTCTTAATCGACTCAAATCTCCTGCTCTTGATATTGGTTGTGGGGCTGGAAGGCATTCTCTTTTTGCAGAGGAACTGGGTATCGATATTACATCACTTGATATTTCTCCTGGGGCAATAAAAGTATGTAAGGAACTAGGATTATCCAAAACCATTGTAGGATCTATATCTGAATTGGGTCAAATCGAAAATAAATGCAAATCATTCATACTATTCGGAGCTAATCTTGGTTTGGGTGGCAACATTGCAGGTACCATTAATATGTTAAATGTACTGGAGATTATTTCTG
>DAOUUM010000289.1 GCA_030668165.1 Candidatus Heimdallarchaeota archaeon | reverse complement strand
TTCACCAGATGGTGGTGCTTACACATTCAAACTTCATGATAATGATTTTGAGGGATTGATGATTTTTCTAGATAAAACTGATATAAGTACGCCTTACAGAGTTGTATTTAATGGCTACCAGTATACAGATCTTCCTGGTTTTCCGAATGAATATCTAGTTATTTATGAGGAAGGAGCAGTTGAAGAAGAATTATTATTTAGTAACACTATTAATGATGATTTGAGTCCATTTCTGGGAGCATCAACCAATCAAAGTGCTAAATATTATCCCATGACAGCTATGGAAAATTGGAAATATGATATGTTATCTTCGAAAGATGCAAGAATTGGATCATCATTTGGATTTACTACCTTTGAATTAACTGTGGACACTAGTTATCACACATTTGATCTTGGATCTGGTGGTGCAGAATATGGTTTTGACTATGATGTTGCTGAGCTAACTTCCACTCAGATAATGAATTGGTATAAGATCCTTGATGATACTTTTAACAATGGTACTCATGAGTGGAGTTATTTTGGTATTGATGTTCCAATTACGGGACCCTTTACCTTTGATGTAACACAGGTATTTAGTGCACCTTACATTATAAGTGGATACGCCCATGTTGTAGCAGATGCGGGAAGACTGGCATTAGCTCAGAATTCTGGTTTAACAATTGACCAAAAATTTGTATTATGGGGAGAACTAAGTTTCCCCGGAAAGATGAAAATTTCACATCCCGCTAGTGTCGCTCCAGGTGGAACTGCAACAGCAGAATTAACTTTGGTAAAATCTGAGCTCATGATACTAAGATTGGGTTTCAACTACACTGCAAAGATTGATTTTGCCTATTGGTTTCTGCAAACTAATACAAGTTATAGTATAGATGGAGAGTTGGTTTTTGATATGGACACGGGTAAACTCACACCTGTTGTTTCCAAATTAGGACTTGCTGAATATCAGACAAAACATGTTTCCTTGGGTAGTGAGTATTTAACGCTCGACATCCTAACTATCTCTCCCAAATTATTTGGAAATTTATTGAAAGGACAGATTAGCATAGATTTATGGGGTATACTGAGAGATGCCATGTTGACAGCTTCTCCCAGAGCCAGACTCATATTCCTAATTCTAGATTTCTTGATCTTTGGAATGTTCAAGACAGTTGTATTCTCCCTTGATACTTATGTTCAGGGATCAATTAGTACGGATTCGAACAGTGCTTCGACATCTATCAGTGATTTGACTTTCACCGAAGATAGTATGACCATTCCGGTAGAATTAGATTTTACTGGTGTACCGTCAGATACCACAGTAGAGTTTATAATCAGTGAACTGAATTATGTAATCAGTTTCACTGCCGATTGGTATTTTGTAATTCTATTCCATATTCCATTTGTACCATTACTTATTGGTTTAATATGGTATTTAGGGACCAATCCGTCTCTCTCAGCAGACCTTTTGTACTCAAATGGAGGTTCCTTTACAATTGATGTTGGTGGTGAATCAAGTGAATTACCTTTTGAAACACTGTTATTATTTGCATTAATTCCAATTGCAGTTATCAATAAAAGAAAAAAGGAGACTTGAATATTCATTTCTAAAGTCCTGAGTAGGCAATTGAAAGGAAATTGAATTTACACAAGTAAGTAAGGCAAATCTGATTTCTAAGCAATGGAATATTTTCTGATTAAAATTTGATTGATATTCTTCCATTGATTACGTTGAACTTTATCATATTATACTGCAAAGCCCCTTCAGTTTTGAATTTATTTGCATATTATACCCATATTATTTTATTTATAAACCAAGTTAGCTTAGTAATCCAATTAAACAAATAGCAGGGGAATGGATCATGAAGATATCGATTGTTAATCAGCATCAAGAGGCATATGCAAACAGGGATATTGAGACTTTTCTTCAAACTATGGATGATGATATAAAAGTATACAATCTGAAAAAATCAGAACTCATGTGGGAGGGGAAGGAGCATGCAAGAGATAGCTATGGAACCATGTTCTCCCAGAGTCCCGATCTCAAGGTGGTCAAGAAAAATCGAATTGTAATGGGAGATATGATTATTGACCAGCTGATTATCAGTGGCATACGGGGAAATCCTGAAGAAAAAGAGGGTATTGAGATCACACAGGTCAATGAAGCTAACCTCGTTTCCAAGAAATGGTATATTTTTTAACTACGGCTGGATAGATAATTTTCCATTTATCACTGTAAATTTTACCAGGGATCCTACAATACTCCAGTCAGATGATCTGTACTGCAAGCGATCGTATTGAATAAATCTGTCATTGGATAAGATTTTAGCCTTCTTGGATAGTGCACTCTCTATAATTAGAATATCATCATCAGTATTACCCTCTGCCTCGATTATCCAGCTTAAATTTATCATTCGTGTTAATTCCATCAAATCATCAATTTTGTAAGAGAGGGCTGCAGATATTATAATAATGGGTTCATAGCCAGCTTTCACAACCTGTGCTCTTGCTTGTTTGATTAAGATAGCACGTGGGGGCTCACCATCACTATAGGCCACATTATTTCCATCAATAATCATGTATTTTCTGATACTTTTACCCTTATTTGTGCCATTATTAGCTGATAGGGGCTCCAACGCATCCCTATGTTCTGGATGTTTCAACCAGAGGTGTTCCTCAAGTAGTTTTTTCCTATGAAAATTTTTGCTGCAAAAGGGACATCTGGTCAATCTAAGTGAGCGTCACAGGGTCATCATTTCTATTTTTCTATTTTACACTATTTTTATTTTTCTTATTTCTCAATTTTTGAAACTCAATTATACTAATATTTGGGAGAATAATAATCAAACATAGTATTTATTGATGAATTTTTTCAATGAACCCAGTAAAGCTTTCTCATCATCTGCTAATTTACCATCCACTGATGCGATTATATCAGCTCTCTCAAATATTAGATTTCTCAAGGTCTCAAGTACCTTCAATTCCTCTTCATCAACGAACCCATCCTTCCTTGCTTCCTTCAAGTGAAGATCATAGGAGTCAAGATCCACCTTCACCTGGTTAATTATTTCCAGCTCATCCGATGATATTATACCATCCTTGCTAGCTACTTCCATTAATTCTTTTATTGTTGTATCCATTAGGTCTTCTTTCATTAAATTGGAAATTTACATTAAATATTTATCACTTTGGAATTACAAAATTGATATGCTCAAAAATATCAGGAAAACACCATCAATTGGGTAAAAATAGGGTGGAGTTCAACATTATTAGCTCTATCTCAACTCTGCTCATCAATTCAATAATACCTGAATTAAAATATTTTTCCTTCTCATCTTCAATCGCATCTTGAACCCTGAAATATCGATTGATGTAGGGAAAGATTAGATCAGAGTATTTCAGCTTATCAATCGGGTCAACTGCTTGATCCATTATCAGTTTTACCAGATTCAATCCCCCAAAACTCCTTATGGAGTTTGTGATCTTTATTTTTGGACCATTGTAGGCTACCTTGTATACTTTGTTCTTTGGAGGTCGGTATTCATATATCAGTGCTGATTCTATTAATCTCACATAATCATTCATCTCTTTTATCGAAAGAGAATTATCACTTATCTCCCATTTTCCCAGAGCCACAAGTATATCGCCTGGATGTTTCAAAGCAGATTGCAGACCATCATGATTATTTAGCAATCTCTGAGTTGTGGTGCTGAACCTTGTAGAACCAATATAAAAAAGTGAATTACCCTTGAATCCAAGATCATTCCAGTAGTCATTGTCAGAATTGAGATAAATTGAATAGAAATTGTATGAGTCCAAAAATCCTCTTCTTAATGAATTATCAAGTGTATCAAAATCCCATTTGATAGTGAACTCTAAATTCATCCCTAATTATATTATACACTTATCAAATTAAAACTTTTTCCTTAAATTGGGTTATACGCAATGATCATTGATCGCACAGCTAATATTAACTTAAATTGTAATGAATTCTTGTGCAATATCTGTTCGCCATCTGAGATGCTCAGAATCTCGAGGTAATAGACGGTACGCTTGTTCTCTTGCCTCATCTATTGAGACCCCAAATCCAAGCAATGCAACACTACGAGATTTTGTGGTTACCAATTTATCGTCTTCCACTGATACAGAGGCGTAGATAACGCATAATTTCTCGCTCTCACACTCATCAAATAATAGATCAATGGGGATACCTGGCTCGGGATTGTCTGGATAACCTTCTGGAACAACATACACGCAACAAGTTGCCATATCACTGATACTAATTTCTATTAATTCATCATCAGAATACAAATTATCAATAATATCCATTAGTGGAGTATCAAGTAATCCCAGTACATTTATTGCTTCAGGATCTCCCAATCTTGCATTCACCTCGATTAATCTTAATCCTTTATCTGTAAGCATGAATTGTCCATATATTGGTCCCTTGTAATCCCCATTTTCCTCATTTAATGCATTTATAATTTGGGTCAAAATGTCTTTTGCCTCAGCAATC
>DAOUUM010000587.1 GCA_030668165.1 Candidatus Heimdallarchaeota archaeon | reverse complement strand
CGTTGGGATACCTGGAGAAATTGTGAGTTCAATGAGATCCTAGCATTCTATGGCCTCCATTACTGGTACACCTGGCAGGTCTCGATTCTTGGCTTGGGGCCTCTTTGGATGACAGAAAACGAGGGTATCAAGAGTAAAACCGCTGACTTTTTAGAGGAAGGAGGAGTATTTGCTTTTGGATTATCAGAGAAAGAGCATGGTGCAGATATTTATTCAACCGATATGGTACTTACAACACAGGAAGATGAGAGCTTTTTGGCCAATGGGAGTAAATACTACATTGGTAATGGTAATATCGCATCCCTGGTATCAATATTTGGGAGAACCGATATTCCAACAGATGCAGAGGATAAGAGATATGGAAATTACATATTCTTTGCCGCGGATAGTCAGCATAAAAAATACGAGTGTCTCAGAAATGTGGTAGCCTCCCAATCCTATGTGGCTGAATACAAATTAAATGATTATCCTGTAAGAGAAGAGGATATCTTGGCACGAGGGAGAGATGCCTGGGATATGACACTGAATACTGTTAATATTGGCAAGTTTAATTTGGGATTTGCATCCATAGGTATTTGCACTCATGCATTATATGAGGCAATAAATCACGCTTCTCATAGAAAATTATTCAATCACTATGTGACCGATTTCCCTCATATCAAGGCCTTGTTTGTGGATGCGTATACAAGATTAATCGCAATGAAGTTATTTGCTCTTCGTGGTGCAGACTACATGAGAACTGCTTCTAGTGAAGATCGAAGATATTTATTATACAATCCAATGGTCAAGATGAAGGTAACAACTCAGGGTGAAGAGGTTATCGATCTGCTCTGGGATGTGATAGCAGCCAAAGGATTTGAGAAGAATACTTACTTCAGTATGGCTGCAAGGGATATCCGTGCATTACCAAAGCTGGAAGGAACGGTTCATGTTAATATGGCACTGATTATCAAATTCATGGCAAATTATTTCTTCAAACCTCAGGCATATCCCAATGTGGATAAACAGAACCAGAATGCCTCGGATGATTTTCTTTTCAATCAGGGAACAACCAAGGGACTGGGAAGAATTCAATTCCATGATTATCGTGAGGTAT
>DAOUUM010000326.1 GCA_030668165.1 Candidatus Heimdallarchaeota archaeon | reverse complement strand
TCAGGAATGGTTCCAATATTTTGCATGTATGCCAACCTACTGGATCGGCGTTTACCAAATTCCTGAGTATCCGGATCAAACCATATATGTGTATATTTCCAACCCTTATCATCATTGGTCGGGTTTGCAATATGAATCATGATCTCAATGAAATCATCTAGGCTCATATTTCTATAGGGATAGGCTTTACTAACAACTTCAAATGCATCCTTTACCTTCCATTTTTTCTCAAGTGCCATTCCCACGAGTGCCTGGAATAGAACATCCATTGGTCTATCTGGGATATTGATAGCATCTACAACTCCATCAAGTGCCAGTTTACCTATTGCCACACTCTCAACCAGATCATCACGGTCGATTACCAGTATTCTACCTTGGGACTGAGTATCCTGAGAATGACCTGATCTACCCACCCTCTGCAGGAATGAGCGTACAGTTTTGGGGCTTCCCACCTGAACAGTCATATCAATAGATCCGATATCAATTCCCATTTCCAGTGAGGTAGAGCTGAATACTGCCTTCATCTCACCCTTCTTCAATTTATTCTCCACATCAAGTCTCACCTTCTTATCCAGGGAACCGTGATGTACCGATACCTTATCATCCAACTTACCATCTGAAGTTTTTACAAGGTTGTATCTCATTCTCTCAGTCATATGCCGTGTATTTGTGAATATCAGGGTGGTAGTGTACTTGTCGAGATACTGATTTATCATCTCAAGATGTCGTCTCTCAATCAGATTGAATGGAGCATGTACTAGATTTTGTGTGGGTGATATTACCTGAACCTCAAGATCTGATAATTTTTTCATGTTGACTATTCCGATACTATTGTCAGTGTTCCCCATCAGATACCTGGCAATCTCAATCTCTGGCTCTATAGTGGCCGATAGGCCAATTCTGCAGGGATCTGTTTCTAGATAATGGCATAATCTCTCAATATTCAACGATAGATAACTTCCCCTCTTATTATCGGCAAGAGCATGTATTTCATCCACAATTATCCACTCGACTGTGTACAAATTGTTTTTGAACTTGGGTGCTGTCTGCATCAGAGCCAGTGATTCGGGGGTGGTAATCAAGATATGAGGTGGATTTCTCAGCATTTTGGATCGTTCAGCTGCTGTAGTATCTCCAGTCCTCTTTGCAATGCTGATTTTTGTGGCACTGGCCTTTCTCATGGCATTAAGTGGAAGCTCAAGATTCTTCATAATATCATTATTGAGTGCCTTTAATGGAGAAACATATAGGACATATATCCGATCCTCAAGAAGATCATCAATCTCACGTTTTCTTAACTCACTCAATATGCCCAAAAATGCAGCTAATGTCTTCCCAGAACCTGTGGGTGACATAACAAGTGTGGATTCATTATTCACTACCCTTGGTATGGTAATTTTCTGAAGATCATTTAAGCCGGTAAAATTTGTAATAACCCATTCCTGTAGATCAGGATCTAATGAGTCAATAATTCTATCTTTACCCTCACTTATGTAAGTGATATTTGCTTCTTTTAATAAAGGCATTAACTAAATAATTTTTAGGTAGCTGATTAGTAAAGGTTTATTTTTTTACCAAGAAGATTTCCATAAAAAATTGCTAGCTATCTTCACCTTTATTAAATATTAATAAAATCTTGATGTAGAAGCTCATATCATTGAGTCTTCTTTTAATCTTGCGTTTACTGACAGAATTAGTAGATTACTAACTGTTATCAGTAGCAAGAAGGTGATTCCATAATGGAAAAAAAAGCAATTAAATCCGCAATAACAGAATTGCGATCCAAGGCTAAAGAGAGGAAATTTATCCAATCAATTGATCTAGCAATTGGTATCAAAGATGTGAATCTTAAAGATCCAGCTAAGCGTTTTCGTGCAGAGATCGTTATCCCTCATGGTATAAACAAACCCGTTGCACTTTGTGTTATTGGTCCTGAAGATATTATCAACAAGGCAAAAGAAGCAGGTGTTCAGTATACCCTGAATGAGGCAGAAATTGATCATTTCACCAAAAACCCAATAGAGGCTAAATCATTTATATCCGGTATAGATTATTTTCTTTCTGTTCCACAGATGATGGCCAGTGTTGGTAAGAACCTAGGTAGATTTCTCGGTCCAGCTGGTAAAATGCCAAGTGTCCTCCCTCCAGGAGCAGACGTTGCTGCATTTGCTGCCAGATATGCTAAGACTGTAAGAATCAGACTTAGGCAAAATCCTGTCATCCACTGTAGAGTGGCATCTGAAAACATGAGTGATGATGAAATCATTGCCAATGTAGAGGCAGTATTAAGCGATATTGAACATCGTCTTGAAAATGGTGCCAACAACATCAAGCATATTTTCGTCAAAACTACTATGGGGCCTCCCATAAGAATAGGAGCATAGACTTATGAGTCAAACAAAAATTCCTCAACGAAAACTAGACATAGTTGCATCCATAAAGGATGAGCTGGAATCTTACAGCACTGTCGGTATCGTGCAAATGGAAGGCATAGGTGCTCGTACCGTTCAAAAACTACGTGATGATCTACGTGATAGAGCTAAAATCGTCTTAGCAAAAAATACTTTGATGAAAAAGGCTCTGGAACAGAGTTCTTTGAATGGTGCCGAGAAACTCAGTGAACTAGTAAAGGGCTCAGTAGCCTTTTTATTCACTGATCAAAGCCCATACTCAATAGCAAATTATCTTGAGAAGAATAGAGTAAAAGCCCCAGCAAAAGCTGGAGGAATAGCTCCATCACAGGTTATAGTTAATAAGATGAACACCGGATTTCCACCCGGTACCATCATCAGTGAACTCAACTCCGTTGGCCTAGATACCCGTATCGAAGGGGGTACTGTTGCAGTATCCAAAGATACAGTGGTACTCGAGCCCGGAGACAGGATCTCTGTAACCTTAGCCAGTATACTTTCAAGATTGGACATTGAGCCCTTCCTGGTGGGATTATCACTTTCATCCGTATTGGATAAGGGTGATATCATTGTGCGTGAAGACCTATTACTTGACTTTGAAGCAGTCCGTGAAGAACTTATGTTCGCTCACAGGATGGCAACAACATTGTCAATCGAATCAGGCTTCCTCACAACAGAAACCGCACCACAGGTCATTGGATCAGCTTACAACAAGGCATTGGCACTCGCCACAGTACTCGGATATATATCCGAAGAAAGTGCTGTTAAAGTATTTGCCGCTGCCAACAACAACGTTCTTGCCCTGGCAAGAGCTATTAGAGAGGTTAATGAATCAGCTCTGTCTGAGGAACTTCTCAACCAACTAAAATAAGGAGAACATACAAACATGCAATACTTATATTCCGCACTAATCCTACACAAATCAGAACAAGAAATCACAGCCGCTGCAATCAAGAAAATCTTGAAAGCCGCTGGTGTCACCGAAATCGATGATGCTAGAGTAAAATCACTCGTTGCATCACTTGGTGAAATTGACATTGAAGAAGCACTCGCTTCTGCCTCATCCATGCAATTTGCAGCTGGCCCAGCCGCCGCTGCACCTGCTACCACTGAAGCACCTGCTGAAGAGGAAGAGGAAGAAGAAGAGGAAGAAGAAGGGGAAGAAATGGATGATGATGAAGGCCTCGGCTCTCTCTTCGGTTAATCTGATAAAAATTCAAAATTAATAAAATAATATCTAAATTAAATAATGTTAAAAAAATAAAAATTAGAATCAATTTTCTCAATTTGTAAATTGAAATGATCCCTAATCATATAAAGAATAGTTAATTCAATATAATAATGCCCTCAAAAACAAGAACCGCAGATGTATCTTGGGAAGGAAATCTCAAGGATGGAAAAGGTCAGATTGATCTACAGAGCAAAGCCTTCAGTGGCTCATATAATTTTGGTAACAGATTTGGTGATGACAGCAATGCCACAAATCCTGAAGAACTGATTGGAGCCGCCCATGCAGGCTGCTTTACCATGTTTCTTGCCTCTCTACTGGAGAAAAATGGAACAATAGCAACTAAATTGGATACCAAGGCTTCAGTAAAGCTAGATTTTGGTGGTGACGGT
>DAOUUM010000556.1 GCA_030668165.1 Candidatus Heimdallarchaeota archaeon | reverse complement strand
TGCGATAGTTATACTCCCAAGTTTCAGATATTTAACAATATTCAAAGTATTATTAATTAGTAAATATATTTTGAATTATGGTTGGATCTATTTAATCTCAAAATGGTTAACTCAATTTATTGAATCGAATATCACTATATCACTAATAGGGATTGTTTTATCAAATCTTATAGGAGTGATTGCTTTCTACTTCTTAATGAAATTCATGGAATTTGAATTACTCAAACAGAAAATAAATCACTAGATCAGTTATAGTTTTTCTCCAAGTATCTTATCTCTCTGCTCAGTCCAAGCTGGTAAATCTTCAGGATCAGACGGATATTTGTCATAATGATCACCAATGCCATTTACATCTGAGATCAGTTTTTTCAATCCCCAAAGTAGATTTAGTTTTGGAAATGCTCTTTTCGCTCTTTTGAGCATCTCGATGAAACCTAATGTGGGAGATTCACCATTAAAAACTGCAAGCATATCCTCCTGGGTAAGAACTCGTTTTCTAAAGAAATAGTCCAAACCATCAGCCTCTACCTCTCTCAAGTATTGTAATGCAACGTATGAAATAGCAAATGGTCTACCATAATGAGCCATGGTTTCAACATTGTATTGCCATAGACCTTCTCTTGATACATCATCCCTATCAATCGCATCCGAAATAGCTTTTCCGGCATAGTAACCTGTCACCAGTGCAGGGCCATGACCCTCTGCGGTAGTGGGATCTACCAGACAACCAGCATCACCAATCACAACACCTCCATTAAATGTTAGAGTATCAAATGGGGGTCGTATGGGTATTTGTCCTCCACCAGCAACATCTACAGTGTAATCCACATCTCTTTTGTAATAATCTTCCAGTACCTCTAAATACTTCTCTTTCATGGTTTTATCAAAATTGACATTCTCAGATTTCAACCAACCAGTACCCATATTCAATCTTTTCTCACCCTTACTGAATAACCACAGATATCCTGGTGGTGGTAATCGTTTATCATAGATCAGAACAATCTCATTAGAGTATGGATGATCCTCTTTGAGATCAACGATCTCTCGATATGAAGCAGCCACATGATAATCAGGTAATCTTGCATGCAATCCCTCAGAAAATCCTTCGGGTAATTTATTTCTCACAGATGCAACGAAACCAGAACAGTCAGCAACAATTTTTGCACGAAGCTCCACTTTTCCATCAGAACCAACATATCTGACACCCTTAACAAAACCATCCTCAATTATTACCTCTCTAACAGGAGCTTGAGGAATTACCTTAACCCCAAGATCGATGCATTCCTGTAACAGTCTTTGTCCATATTCAAGCCTATTAATTGTATATCCAGGTGCAACAAGATCTAATTTTGTGCTTTCAGTCACAATAGCCATTTTACTAAGTACGTCCGAAACCTCCTCTCCATGTGGCATTTTTAATCCAAACGCTTCATTTAAAATAGAGGGAGATTTACCATCCAGAGCATCTCCACAGGTTTTGTTACCAATTTGGTCCTGTTTCTTTTTATCAAGTAAAATTACAGATTTGCCCAGTTTAGATAGGGTGTATGCAAGTGAGACCCCAGCTGGACCTGCACCCACAACAATAACATCGTATTCAGACATGTTCTATTCTAATTTACATAAGGTATTTTTATAAGATTGCTATAGTGAAAGAAATAGGATCATAAATTTTTTTCAATTCATTTGTTGGAATTTATTATATTATAGTCAGATTATTGAATAAAAATTTTTAAATATTATATCAATATCTAATAAAATACATAAAACGTAGATATCTATTCATAATTTTAGGCCAAGACAAAACGATTTAATAACAAGTTTTTTTTTTACCTAACTTGTATCGTGATACGAATTAAACTCAAAGTAATCAAAGTGGAGATGATTATTGAATGAAACTTGAAGATATAGCTAGATTCAGCATAGATATTATTA
>DAOUUM010000078.1 GCA_030668165.1 Candidatus Heimdallarchaeota archaeon | reverse complement strand
CTCTCTCTTCTTGCCAAATTGCCAACCAAGAACCCTTCCATTGTAATCCACAGCCAGTATCAGTGCCCAAGACGTCCTACCAACTTTGAAAAATGTCTCATCAATCCAGATAACATCTTCCAGCAACGCTGGAAGCTGTAAGTTCATGAATTCACGACTATTTTCATTAATCCTGTTAATCACCGAATCCACATCATTCTCACTTTGGTTCACCAATTTACTCAATGTCTGTGCAGAGAGATTATATCTCTCTGCTATTGCGTTGCCAGGAACACTTCCTGCAAAAATCATTAATAAAATTCTGCGAATCACAACTTCAGCTAATTCTTTCATCAACCATGAGGTATGTGCATAGAAGTTCCTTCCATGCACCTTGCATTTGTAAAATTGTACTGGATGATCAAACTTGGTATCAAAGCCGTTGGCTTTGATTTCTTTGCATCCAGAAACTGGGCAAAGGATATCGAACTGTATCGATTGCTTAAAATGGGACTCCAAGGTTTGATTTTCAGGCACTTGTGCCTCAAGAGATAGGTTTGCGCTGTATTTTTTCATGTTTTGCAATTTAAAAAAATCACCAAACCTATTTCAATTCTTTGAGGCTTGAGATCAATTAATTTTGTATTTAACGCGCGTTAAGAAAAACTAGAAAATCGCTCAAAACCATCTGAAAATTGATTTTATTTAATTAGATAACGCGCTAATTGATTAGCCTAGAAAAATTTATTTTCCCAAATTAAATAAATTAAAAAAATATAATTAATAAGTCTCAAAATGAATTCAATCAAGGATCAATAACGAAGAAAATGATCCTTAATTTGTTATTTGCGAAATTATTAATCAGATACTTTATTTTTGAAAAATAGTTTTTTCTTTTTCTTTAAAATAATTAAAACAGTCATTACAAATGCAACAGTGATTCCCACTAAATATGGGATATAGCGAGTTAATTCATTTTCATCAGAAATAGTAAAATTAGCCATAACAGTATTTGCTATTGCTGAGGAATATAAATTCTGGTAATTACTACTCAGAGTTCCTGGAACTGCATTGATAAGATTTAGCATTGTCATACCTATCCCGGCAATACCCTCATCCATATTGAATGAGAAACCCATAGAACTATCAGATACATCAATCATTATGGCATCATCATCAAATTCAGTATAGATATTTTCCAAGATCCGCTCAATATTGTCCAGATACCTCTGCTCACCATCTCGATTATAGAGGTCAATGTAATACTGTGCGATACCTGCACTTCCCTTTGAAAGCCCTAGATAATGGCTATCATTATGACCAAGACCCAGATCAATCAATCCTGTAGGATCACTTGTGTACTCGATAAATTTTTCTGCCCTTGCAGCTGAGCTAAGATAAGTTTCATTGCTGGTCTGATCATAGAGGTCAAGCAATTTGATTGCAATACCAGATGATCCAACATAGTAGCCTGTAAGTGCATTACTATGTTCAAGTCCGGTTATATAATCTACGGACCCATTGAACCAGTAACCACCAAGGTCAAGATCAATCAGATCATTACCCAGATTTATTGCCGCATCGAGATAAGTCCTATCATCAGAGTAAGTGTATAGGTTGAGAAAATAATCCACAACACCTGCAATACCTGCTCCATAGCCTGTTACTCGCACATCCTCAAAATGGGTGCCCTCTCCATTGGCAGCCCATGCAATATGCAATGCATCATCCACCAACATACCCTGGTCGATTATCCAATCTGCAACGACTTTCGCATCATCGAGATATGCTGCGTCTGATGTTGCATCATAGAGATCTAGCATCGAGAGACCGATTCCCATGGCCCCATACTCATAACCTGTGGTAATATATCCCAATGGTGACATGGGATAGCCCTCATCATTTTTCTGATTAAGTAGCCAGATATATGCCTGTTCCATGATATCCAGCAGATTGGTGGATTGATTATAATCCGAATATGCCCTTGATAGAAAACTAAGCACTCCTGCACTACCATATCGCTGAGATGTCCAACCAGTACTGGGTGCATCAGTTCTTCTTGACCAGTAGATGCCCTTAGATAGACTATTTGAATACTCGGTCACGAAAAATTCTATAATATCATCAAGTATAGGTTTACTGGTCTCAAAACCATTGAGATAAGAAGAGAGAAGAAAATCACCTATCCCTGCTATACCTGACTGATAACCGATGTAATATCTATCATCTGAATTTGAGCCATTCTTGCGGTACTGCCAACCCTGAAGCACATCATCATCATATACTGCCTCTAGAATAAGTGTTGAGATTATGTCCTCAACAAATTCCGATGCACTGAATGAAAGATCTATGGGTATAGCATCAACTTTCTGTGGGTTGTCTGGTACTTGGTATCCAGTAACATTAATACCGGAACTCATTGAGAGAACGAGTATTAGATTTATTATTAAGAAATATATTTTATTCATCAGAACGTCTCCTTTTGAAGTAGGTTTGCATTATAGTAAAACCTATTAAGATATAAATATACATGGTTTGAAAGCTTGCATTTCCATTATCACTACTTTCGCCAATTACTTCGATATCAAGTCCTTGATACTCTCGGATAACTTGAATTAATCCGGCAATACCATCCTCAATATTGTATGAAAAGCCGTAAAACGAATTATGGTCTCGATAGGGTATGAGTCCAAATTCAAGCCACATATCGTGGAGATTATTGAGCAGTAGGTGAATGATGTCCAGATATTCGGAGTTCCCGAATCTATCGTAAAGATCAATATAGTACTTGGTAACTCCAGCTGCACCCATACTGTAACCTGTGAAATGATCATCATACAGATCCGGGGAGAAGGAAATGGATCCATTATTATAGATC
Organism: Candidatus Heimdallarchaeota archaeon; assembly: GCA_030668165.1. GTDB lineage: Archaea > Asgardarchaeota > Heimdallarchaeia > Heimdallarchaeales > Kariarchaeaceae > JAJRQD01. Next base: position 6,500 of record DAOUUM010000078.1, on the reverse strand, counting down.
AGACTTGCTACGTAATTCTCCACATCATCATTGAAGGCTAATACATCTTTATCACCGCTAATATCATAATAACGGAGCATAGTATGAGCAATTCCGCTTGATCCAGTGAGAAAACCTGTATACCCACCGGCTAAACCATGCATACCTGTCAGATACCCAACAGTGTTTCGGGGGAAGGAACCCTCATTATTTAAGGTCAGTAACCTATTGGCAAAACCTTCTGCATAATCAAAATAGGTTGAATTATCGGTGATCTCATAGAGATCGAGGAAATAATCCATAATACCTGTGATGCCTATACCATAGCTGGTGTAATCATCATAGAACTCAGCACCCTCATCCATGGTGGTCCATGGAATTTTGAATTCGTCCCCATCCCAGATCCCTACTTTGATAAGCCAATTGGCAGCTTTCTCTGATAGTTCAATATAGGTATTATTTGAGATGTAGGGATATAGCTCCAAGAACCCCTGTCCGATACCAGCCACCCCGTACTCCAAACCTGTGGTGATATAATCATTTGGTGATATTTCCCAACCACCATTTTCCATACGGTGAGACCACACCCAAGAGATGGCCTCATTTATCAGCGGGATTAGATTATCATAACTCAGTTCAGCAACAGCATTTCCAAGGAATTTATTTATTCCCATAGATCCATACCTCAAACCAAAAAAACTGGCAGAGTTAAAACCAATAAAACGTGTCCATGAGGTGCCAACATCCTCTATTACATAATCAGTCTCAAATTGATCCACCACTAGTGCAAGTAAATCTTTTATCTCTTGTGAGTAACTGGTATTATAATCAAGTTGATCAAGCAATACATCCGAAATTCCAGCCACTCCGACATTATAACCTCGGGAGATGACCGGTACATTATCGCGGGTATTATTCACTCGTTGATACCAGCCGAGAAAACTATCATTTTCATAGGATGCTCCATCAAGTAATTTCCCAATCATCTGATCTGCTAAGACCTCAGGATCGAAATTTAGAGCTGTTTGTTCCTCCTCAGCAAAACTGAGAGTAGGAAGAATAATTCCTGACATCAGGAGCATAAGGGAGAAGATGGATAATAGCTTACGTCTGTGATTCATGGAAATACTACTCCCCTTTGGGCTGGTTTTTAATTGAGGCCACTACAGCCACTATGGAGATCAGTAGGAGTACAGCAAATGTTATTCTGAACATATTTGCATTGACAACTCTGTGTATTTCCATCGGGATATCTGCAATGGGGTCCATGCTGTAATGGAATGTACCACTGGTTAAATGAAAGAAAAGGTCATGTGTGGGAAAAATAGTCCAATCACCTGAATTGTAATACTCCCCATTATGCAAGCCCTCTTCTAGTACCAACGTATCAAGAAAGCTTTCATCCATGTTGTAAATATCTATGTTTACTTGTGTAAACTCTCCTTCAAAAGTCCTCGTAACATTGATCTTGATATCATAATCCTCAAGTGTAATAATGGTATTCTGCTTTGCATCAAATTCATACAGATCTACCGTGAAGTCTGCTGAGAAATAGGACAATATCATGAATATAATGGCAAGATGGGTGAGTTGTTTCCCAATCTTACTGAAATTACGTTTATTCTTAAAAGCCATCACAATATCTGCAAACTGTATAATAAGCACAGTACCAAGTGCAATACTGAATAGTAGTAGAAACACCGATGATACTCTTCCTATGCCAAAGGATAGAAGTGATGGCATGAATGCAATCAAAAAGTAAATGGTGGAGATAATTAAAGGGATTAGTATCAATGCAATATTTTTGCGATTGGATGCAATTAATCGATCAAGCTTCACATCACAGAAGGGTAGAAGAATTGCAAGGGCTAGGAGTGTTATCCCATTTAATATGATATAATATGCGTATGGGGTAGTGTCATTATTATTTACAAGAACGTAAATAATCTGAATAATTAATCCGACAATATTGGCCACCACATTTCCCACCAGTAACCAAAATGTTATGATTGAAACTTTGTTTTTCTGTCCCTTTAGTTTGGTTAATCCCTCAGGAATCAGCGGAATGCCTGTCTTCATCACAGCATAGATAATACCAATGGTTGAGAAAGTTAACATTGTACCAAATACAATCATCTGCGAATTACTGGTGTATGAATGCAAACCACCAAGTAAACCACTTCTTACAATGAATGATGCAAAGGCAACACCCAACCATCCCAAAGTGGCTGTGAAAGCACGGAGGGGATGATCCACTCCCACATGAGACTTGCTATGAAAGTAAATTGAACTGAAAGACCACATTACCAATGCTGCTATCTCAACTGGATCCCATGCCCAGAAGCCAGACCAATTCTCTTCATATCCCCAGAGTGAACCTGCAACAATCATCAATGATGTGAGTACCCAACCAAGGATCATGAAGAAATCAATCAACCAGTATACCTTTGCAGGTACCTTGATCTCATCCTTTTTCAAGGTGAGAATTGCAAGACCCGCGGCATAGGGAAAGATAAAACTGGAATAGGCAAGGAAGGCAATGGGTGGATGAAGCAGATTCCATGGACTAAGCAATGATGGGGTTAACCCGACACCATTAATAACCTCTGCAGCCTGTGTGAATGGGTCGGGTCTGACGGATAGGGCAAAGGATACAATAATTGCAGAAAATAAGAAGGTCAGTGTCAAAGCTCGTTTGACAATCGCATTATCAATTATCGATTTTAGCTTAACCCAGACAAATACTGCTATTGCAACCATGTAAAGTCCCCAGAGCATCATAACTCCCTGGCGACTCACCCATGTTGCAGATACTCGCTCCCATAAACTCATATCATTGCTCACATAATTCTGGACGACAAAATACGTGTAATCCTTGTTAATAAAGGATACAAGTAGTATTATAAACCCGATGAGTAGGAATGAGAGGGTCAAATAATTCAGAATGCTTAGCAGTTTTATCTTTTCAGGCTTCTTCCAGATCAAAAATGAGATGATCCAAGCCATGAGAAAAGCAAAATAGAGTAGATATAATCCGATTGATGAAATCATTGCTATATCGAGTATACGAATTGTGATATATATGTAATGTGATGTATTCATACGGCTAAAGATTTAATTTTCAGATTATTCAAGTGATATCCTATTATTTGAATAAAACACTGATATTTTCAATAAAATTGTGATTTAAATCACATTATATCTAGTTGATAGAAATTATGTTTGATTAAAAATTTTTAGCTTAGAGATTTTTAATTTATTTATCTGATATAGTTATAGTTTTATTTTCTTCTTCTTACGAAAACAACTGCTGTAACACAAGCCATTAGACCCAGTACCACGAAGGTGGAGAGTAGGGGGGTATCTGTCTTGGTCTCAGTGAATGTCTCATCCACAGTGTTTGTTTCCTCTACAACCTCAGTTACTGTTTCAGTTACCAGAGCATCACCATTCTGTATATACACTGTATAAATATAGGATACATAGTGGCTGGAACCAGCAGAATTGTTGTACACTGCAATACCGAAGGAATAGTAACCAGAATGATCAAATTGAACATCATTTACGTCATCTGTTTCAAGAGCTCTTACAGCTTCAAGTCGATAATCTTCTTCAGTATGTGGTTCAATATATCCATGCTTTGCACCATAACTAAGATCATTGGTTGCATCAGCATCGGCCCATCCAGCTGAAGTGAATGCATTATCATACATCATACCAGTTAGGGAGCTGTTGAAGTCATTTGAGGATTCAGCCGCGGCTGGTTTCCAGGTCCAGGTATCAACTGCCTCATCTGCAGCTGGAGTTTTCATACCAGAGTAGTACTGATTGAAATTTGTGGCGTTAATATTCCACATTATTCCGAATCCATCAGAAGAAGCATATCTCTCGGTATCTGTACCTTCAATTGTGGGATCTCCCCAAGAGGTAAGCATAAAGAGATGAGTATCATTCTGGGCAAATATTAATGAAACAAACTGTTCATTTCCACCATAAGATGATACAACTGGAATGGTCATTCTTCTACCATAATATTCCTCCCAAAAGGCCTCATCAGCCTCTCCATCGGGTTCGCAGGAGGATGTTGCATAACTTGAATTGTATGCGTTGCCTGGTTCGTTGTGGCATAAAGCACAATCACCGTTGCTGTGAAATCCGGGGAACGAATCTACGTTCATGGAAATCTGGGCTAGCATCGATAACACAAGCACTGTCATTATCAATTTTCTTTTCATGAATTTCATGTAATACCATGATTCTCTATCTTTTATATATCATTTACTCATTATGCATTTATTGCAAGATAAATAATTACCAATAATATTGATTTTTTTAAGAATTTATGCAGATTTAATTAATTTATCATACATTTTGGTATAACGAATTATATTTCGTATTAAAAAACAGATATAACGCGTAAATTATACAGCAGAGGAAAATTAGTATGCATTTATCCAAAAGATTTATAATATTTCGATATCTCGATTTGGCAAATCATTATCTAATTCCATATAAAATAGATAATACAAAGCCATTGAATTAGTAATACTTATCATGGTTAATTACATAAGATTATATTAAATAATATGCACAAAAACAAAATAACTAAGATAGTTTTTCAAATACTGTGTAATAATTCTGCAATATTAGTATAATGGGAAAGATTATGGAATATATAGTGCAATAATCTAAAAAATAGAGTGTTCAATAAATTATTGATCAAAAAAAAATGAAAAAATAGCACATATGTTTTAATAAATTCTGAAATTTGATAGTGTTTGATTTTTATGAATACTTATGACTTTATTTATTTATCAATATCATCAGTATCTATTGATTCTGCTTCATCGATTTTAGTCGGTTTCTTAGCATCATTTGATTCCTCAATGTTCATAGATTCTTCCTCGCCAGCAGTAGATGCTGCTTCATCAATACTAATAGGTATGTCCGCTTCAACGAGTCCCTCTGGATCTTCAACATTGAGTGGTGTTTCATAATACCTATCAAGATGGCTGACTTTGATTGGAGGTTCATTCGCCAATTCAATATGTTCATAGCTCTTAAACATAGCCGTGAATCTGGATCGATTACCCTTTTTAAGAGCAAAATAGGCATGGATAGCGGTACCAAGGCCAAAATAAATGAAAATGAGATAGTGAATAAATCGGATACTAATGCCAATATCTACGATAAACTCATCAAATGGACTCATGATCAAGGCTCCCAACTCAGCCATGAAATACTTACCCGGATTAATTTGCTCATATAGAGCAAAGCCAGTAATGCCTACAAATATCAGTGCCCAGAAATTGAAGAATGCTAGCATCTTCTGTACAGGGTGATACTTCATAACATATCTTTTACGTATCGGGTCATAAAAATCATAGTGTGGATAATGCTTATCATTTAGTATACCAATTGCACACCCAACTATCAGAAGGAGATCTAGAATGTCTCGAGGAGTGAGTATCACCTCATAGAGTTTTTTATCCCAGTATACCACAAAGGCATAGAATCCAAGACTCCAGAACATAATTATGTAGGCAAGAACTATGTGGAAATTTTGAGTGAATTGAAAATCACCAAAAACATGTTTGCCGAAGGCAATCTCCAGACCGGTGATGAAGAACAGTATCATAAGGATCATATTTCCCCAGTGCTGTGTGAAATGAAATTTTGAATATCGTTTTGCCTTGATGAATCGTCTGTTATCAGAAGTAATAACCAGGTCGCTCATATCTACCTCAATTCTTTTGGAATGGTCAGTTACTGTTGCCATAATCAATCCCCTCTTATCCTGGGTTCACGACCCCTGAAGATATCCCAACGTTGTGTAATATGAAGCGGTTCAAATTCATCATCAACAATTCTAGAACCATGTTTTAATGGTTTGAGAATATTCCTAATAAGAAAATGAACCGAAATGAAGAGAGCAGAAAATCCTAGTGCACCGTATAATATCCATTTCTTGATTGCAATCCAATCAGTTAGCACTATCACTGGTTGTTCAATAATTGCATCCTTGTCATTTGTAAAGAATGGTTTGAGATAATAAATTTTTCTAGCACCATAATGATCAGATGCTGAGGCCAACGACATAGTAACCAACGTGTCATTTTCTAGAACATAATCACCTGCACCACCTGTATCCCATTTGCGAACAATTTCAATCTCAACTGTACTTTCTTTGTAGACGTATTCCACTTGGAGATCGTTGATCGTATCGTCACTTGGTGCCATTAGACCATCAAATATGACATCCTTAGATGTTACGTTAACTCCATCGAGATAGAAAACCCATCCATCATGACCGGATAACATACATCCACCTGAATCGGCCTCAAATTCCAAAGATACCCATGCCTCAGATTTATCTGCAATAATTAGACCATAAATATGGGTTTCATTGATTGCAAATTTGACCTCTCCACCTATCGGCTCAGGATGGAGATGACTAGTGACATTCTCCCAGGCTGCATCAATCCTACCGTTCTTAATATTGATATCAGAATCGAATTTGG
>DAOUUM010000132.1 GCA_030668165.1 Candidatus Heimdallarchaeota archaeon | reverse complement strand
TTTGCTTATACATATCTGGCATTCACTAGAGATCCACTGTGTACATATTATGAGGAAAGCAAAAGTCTATATCAAGCTCAGGATAATTTACAAAACAAAAAACTAGAGGAGGTGATTGAGTGGATCTATGATAAAACGATACTGGGGGTTGATTTATCAGAGATCAAATCTAATTTAGGTTTGTAGAAAAAAAACTGCACGAAGCAAGTTAATTACAAAGAGGTTAATAAAAGATATGTTGAAATGGACCAAAGGGTATTGAAAGGAATACTGGAAGTATAGAAATGTATTATTTCATTAGAATTATAAGAAGGTAAGATATTCAGCTAGAGTTTTTCTGTTTTTGATTAGTACCATTAGGAGAATTGCACCAGGTATTCCTAATAATAATAAGAAATTGACCGGTGGATCTGTCAAGAATTTACCCTCAGGATTAATAGTAATAGTTATGGTATGATTGACATAGTTTCCATTCTCATCAATTATTTCAATGGGTATCGGATAAGATTGGGTGGCATTGATGGTGAAATCAAAGTGGTCAAGAATTTTTGAATTAATGTTCATAGTTATAACACTATCCTCAAACGTGTAATACCCTATCTCATCAATATTTGACACTCTCAAAGCATCATCGTGAATTGTACCAAAATCATTCACAAAGTATTCAAGCACCATGTTCTCGTACTCGTTGAATAAATTCTTGATTTCCGCATAACTGTATTTTGTGTTATCGCGATATGGATCCAAGTCCGGTGCTCTGTAATCAACTAAACTAGAAAATTGCGCATAGGTGCTCCTATGTGCAAATTGTACCTCGATCTCATCTCCCTCATTCGCTTCAAATCCAAATTTCAGGATATTAACATGGATATCGAGATCATATGCAATCTCATTCCCATTTTTCAATAATTTGAAATCAAGTTCATCGGGATCCAGTATCTCAAGCAATTCTATTGTTATCTCGTTGGTAGAATTTGATTCTCTCCTAATAGATAAAATTACATTATTTAACAACCAATTCACCACACTACTAACAAATTGCTCTGAGGGCGAGTTTATAATCATATGGTCGCCATCTCGCCAGTTTCTGGAATTCATTATAATTGCCTTACTAATTCCATCAATTACTCCTACACTGGAAATTTCATCGCTTATCCTACTTAATGGAATACCATATTGCAGCCCATTTAATCCTCCAACAGTAAATGTGGAATTATAGTAATTAGTTGAATTAATTGGATCAGCACCGAGAATATAATTGTCTTGTACTAAATTACCTTCCAACTGAACTCCAAACAGAGAGAGTAATAATTTTATGGATTCATTATCGGTAATGGCATCAAAATCACTACTTTCCGGGGCCCAACCTGCGAAATCAATAATAAATCGACCTCCATTTTCTTTGAATTCATGTATTGCAAATAGTTCGTCCTTTGTCAAAGATGTTTCTCTACTTAATTCATGATCATATTGAACTGGATTAAGATATGTGAATGCACTCGGAATGAACAGTATATCATATTGTTTTAGGATATCAGAAGTTAAATAGCCTTCTGTGATTTCCTCAGTCCACACATCATATGATTTTAACAATTGAACGATTGATTTTAGATCTCTTCTGATTGACCTTTCCAAAATCCCAGAAGAAGTTATTGTCGTGTCCCATGGCGTATGTAAGAGATCCAGTAGTAGACGATACTTCGCAGCTTCCTCAATTATTATCTCTATCGGAAGCGAATAATTTTGATGATTCGGGGTGATAAAATTAATAATACCGTTATAAAAACCTAGGATTGTTGATTTTTTGGGTTGTATAGCTAGTATATGAACCTGTGAATAAGCATCTCCACTATCAAATTTAATCCTGGTAAAACGGCTAATATTTCCATTAATGGATGAAATTGACCATTTTGATAATTCGCTGCTAACAGCATATAAATTAGTTTTAATCTGTTCTCCCGCGGGTAGTGATTTGTGGAGTGGTTCTGGAAGAAGGGTGGGGATAATATAATCCAATTGAAATGATGAATTGTGGATTAGTTCTAGAGATTTTGATGCGTTAACAAAACCACTACCCTGTCTGTAAATGGGTACATTCAAATCATCAGCACCCGCTAGTAGAGCTGCCTTAACCAGTCCAACTGAGCGATTTTCCTCTGGGATACTTGATAGTAGGCTTGCAACCACTCCTGCAACAAGTGGAGCCGAAAAGCTGGTTCCACTTTTTGTACCATAACCCCCTCCTCGTTCGGCTGCATAAATACTTACACCTGGGGCAACTACATCAGGTTTAAAATTCCCCCCATATGTGGGACCATTAGCGCTGAAACTAGCAATTATTCGATTACTATCGGTAGCACCCACTGAAATGGAATGAATGTTGCTACCGGGAGACCCTATTGTGTAATAATCATTGGTGTTTGATGATTTTCCATTATTTCCTGCCGATGTGATTACAACTTTTCCCCTTTTGACTGCCAACTCTACCGCAGCCTCTAAAACATCGGTTCCCCGTCCCTCTTCTTGCTCTGATACAGATAGATTGATAATATCAATATCGGGATGAAGTGAACTCCAATTTAAAGCAGCTATCAATCCACTTGATGTTATAATACCAGTTGAACTGGCAATCTTAACTGAAATTAAGTTTGCTCCAAAACCCATTCCTGTGTATTCAGGCCTTGTACTATCATTACCTATAATTAGTGATGCTACCGAAGTACCATGACCGTGTGCATCCTCGGGACTTTCCTCGTCATCATAACCATACATGGGATGGACGAATGATACAGCCTCAATTAATTTATCCACCAGAGCAGGATGGTCTGAATCTACACCAGTGTCAAGAACAGCAACTGTAATTCCAGTACCATTGTGACCAGCATGCCATACGTCCTCTACACCCATCAATAGAGATGGTGGTGTAGCACTCAGAATTATACCTTCGACATTGTAGTTCAATTCAGGAATGTGATATATTATTTCTTTTGTATCAAAGTCTTGGAATCCGTAAGTATCCTGAGGTAAAGGATTCTCAATATTGACGATACTTTGATCCGAAATTGTGCCAAATTGAGATGAAGAATAAGGAATCTGTGAAATTAAAAGGAAACATGTGATTAGTAAAAATTTAATAATACTAGAATTCTTCATCTCTGAGCAAAAATTTTCTCGTACACCTAAAAAGGCTATCAAAATCCATAAGAAATATACACAATAAAAAAGCTCAAAACAATGTATAATAAAATGGTAAAGTCATTTAAGTTTAAATATATCCCCCATAATCAACACTATATAATTAGGTTGACTACTTATGTTTGATTCTTTACAAAGCGTAATTAAGAAAGTAGAATCTGAGGGAGCTAGCTTCGTAGATGCCAGATACGATGAATTGCTTATCAGAACGATGATCAAGGAAAATGGCCGCATAACCAATTTGAAAACTATGAAGCGAGCAGGTGTTGGTTTCAATGTTTATCATAATGGTGCTTCGGGATATGCATTCTCTGCAGATCTATCACAAGCAGCAATGGAAAATGCAGCTCAAAATGCATTGGGAATTGCCAAAGCAAGTGCACCAGTGGTGCTTATCAAATCGGAATACGAGACCTTGTCTCCTCAAAAGAGTCTGGATCTGAAACCCGATATTAGAGAAAAACCCTGGGAGGCAGATACTTCTGACAGGTTGGATATCATCAATAGAATGGAAACCACTGCGAAGGATGTCTATCAAGATAAGATTGCAAGTCTGATGTTATTATATGGTGAGCTATCAGGAACTAAAATATTTACCAATTCTGAGGGTACTGAGATCAAGTGGAATCCCCATGTGGTTGACGTTAGAACGATGGTAGCTGGTAAAACACCTGCAGGAGATCTGGTCAGAGCTATGGATGGAACTGGTGGTTCTGTAGGATTGGAATACTACAAGCTTGAGGGAAATACGCCGGAAGATATTGCAACCAACTCTGCTAAGAACGCAAAAGAACTACTTGAAGCAAAAGCAGCACCAGCTGGAGAATTTTCTGCATTAACTGAAAATAGTCTGAGTGGAGTGCTTGCACATGAGAGTTTTGGACATTTAACAGAAGGAGATTTCATTGCCACCAAGACTAGTCCAATCCATGATAGAATTGGTGAACAACTGGGCAGTGAACATGTCAGCATGATTGATGAGGGTATCATGCCCACCTCAAACAAAGTAGCTCCATTCTATCTTCCATATGATGATGAGGGTGTCAAAACCGACAAGGTTACTCTACTGGATAAGGGAGTTCTCAAGGGATTCTTGAATTCCAGAGCAACCGCACCCCATACAGATGGTGTGCCATCAGGAAATGCACGTGCCATTAATTACACCTTTGGACCGATTCCAAGGATGCGTAATACATACATCACCCCTGGTGATCTGACTGAGGAAGAGGCAATCGAAGAGATGGGAACTGGTATCTATGCAATCGGTACATCTGGTGGACAGGTAACTTTAGACGGAACCTTCCTATTCAAGGCAATACGTGGCTACTGGATTGAGAACGGGGAGAAGAAGTATCCAATTAAGGATGTCACACTTACCGGTAATATACTTAATCTACTGAAGGAGATCAAAGGTACCACAAAGGACTTTGAGCTAAAATCCGGATACTTTGGTGGCTGTGGTAAGGGAGGACAATACCCCCTACCAGTCGGTAATGGTGGCCCTAAGGTTTTATTCAATAAGATCCGATTCGGAGGAGAGATGTAAAGATGAGTTCTAATAAAGTTCAATTTGATGGTTTACATGATGAACTAAGATCAATCATTGATCGAGGTTTAAAATATGCCAAAGAGAGATATCCTGAATTCCAACATGAGATCTATGCAATTAATACCAGATCACTGAATATTTCGATTCAGGCGGGTATGGTGAATGCAGTCCAGGGTGGACAAGTTGGAATTGGTGTGAGAAGTGTCAAGAACAAGAAGCTAGGTTTTACCTCAGCATCTGGCATTCTTGATGAAAATGTTAACTTTGCAGTTGATAATGCCGTTATCCTGTCCAAAACTATTCCTGATTTCGATGATCGTTGGCCAGGTTTCATAGATCATCCAGGAACTGGTAAAGATGGTGTTCTTGAGGACGACGTGCTTGAGTATACAGCTGAACAGGCTGTAAATGCTGCAAATGGCATATTTCAAGAGGCAAAGGGATATGATGAAAGAATAATCTCAGTATCTGGAAATGCAACCATAAGCTATGGAGGATTTGCCCTGGGAAATTCTGAGGGATTGATGAAATCGTCCAGATATACTGCTGGGGGTGGTACAGCACAGATATCAGCAAAGGAAGGTGATAAGACCAAGAATGGTTCGGATTACAGAATGGGCCGTGGAGTACCTGATTTCACAGGCGTTGGCATCCAAGGTGCAAAAGAAGCAGTAACCCTGCTAGATTCTGAGCCCTTTGGAAGGACTGGAGAGATGAAGTTAGTATTTGATAATATCGCTGCTGGTCAAACTGTAGCCACCGGATTAGCTAATTCAATCAATGGTAAAAGTGTGGTTGAAGGTCGAACCATCTGGGCTGACAAAATAGCAGATCAGGTGGGTATTGAGGGATTGTACATCTATGATGATGGTCAGATTCCTGAGGATCCAAATATGCAGGCAGTTGATGGTGAGGGATTCCCAAGAGCAAAAACTCCAATCATCGAGAATGGTGTCCTAAAATCATTCCTGTTTGATAACTATTATGCAAATGCTCATGGATCAGAGAATACTGGACATGCAAATCGAGGAGGTCAGCAGAGTTATGAGGCACTTCCCAATATTGGTTCTAGTACCATAACTCTTAATCCTGGAAACAAATCCAAGGAACAGCTTGCCGAGGAGATCGGTGAGGGAGTTCTTGTGACCGGTTCCTTGACGGGTATGGGCCACAGTAATCTAATCTCCGGTGATTTCTCAGTTGTGTCTCCAAGTTCATTCAGAATTGAAAATGGTGAGATTGGTAAACCGATTGATTCAATCACAATTGCAGGAAATCTGTACAAATCATTCAATCAGATTATTGGAATTGGTAATGAGACTGATCTCACATTTATGGGTAAGATACCCAGCATTGCATACGAAGGATTTACAGTATCAGGTTAATTAATTCAAATAAAACATACTAATACAAGCACAATAATTACTCAAAAGTAATAACATTTTAAGAAGAACAAAAATTATTTGGTTTATGAAAGCAGTTGTTCTTGATAAGACAGGTAAAACAAACGTACTCAAAATTTCAGATGTGGATAAACCAAAAATCAATGATAATCAGGTACTGGTAAAGGTAAAATATTCAGGACTTAACTATGCGGATCTATTGTCGAGACAGGGACTGTATTCATGGTCCCCAAAACGTCCATACATCATGGGACTTGAGGTAGTTGGAGAGATCATTGAGATAGGTAAGTCAGTCAATGATAGATCAATTGGTGACAGGGTGCTGGTGGGAACCCAAACTGGGGGTTATGCTGAATACATAAAAACTGATTCAGTCTATGCACTGCCTATTCCTGATAGTTATTCCTTTGAGGAGGCTGTTTCATTTGGAGTGGTATGGTTCACCGCGTGGGTTGGTCTGTATGAGATGGCCAGAGTTCGGAAGGGAGAGATATTGCTGGTACATGCTGCTGCCGGGGGGGTTGGTAGTGGTGCGGTTAAACTTGGACTTGCCCTGGGAATGAAGGTCTATGGGACAGCTTCTACTGATGAAAAGAGACAGGTGATCAGGAAAATGGGAGCCATTCCTCTGAAATACGATGATTTTGATCAGGAACTGTCAAAATTGGGAGTCAAACCAGATTGTATAATTGAGACAATAGGTGGAGATGTTTACAGGAGGGGATTTGATGCTCTTGCACCCATGGGTAGAATAGTTCTGATTGGTGCATCTGGTATCCAGGTAAACAAATGGAACCCAATATCCCTGTACCGCGCATGGAGAGACATCCCAAGAACCAAGATGTCAAGGGTACTTCGCAGATCCCGTGCCTTCATGGGGTTGCATATAGGTTACATGTTGGACGAACCGGACAGATTGATACCCAGCTGGCAAAAAATGCTGGATATCATGATTGAAAACGATTTGAGACCTGTTTTCAGAGAGGAACAGATCTATCCCCTATCAAGGGTGAGTGAGGCCCATCAATTCATGCACGACAGGAAAAATATCGGGAAGATAATTCTTGATCCTTCACTATGAGTTTAGCTATAACTAATTACAAAATAATATATCACTAGGTTCAATGATCACTTGATATGCCACAGATTGTACTTGAATACTCATCCAACATCCAAATTAGAGATGACAATGAGATACTTGCTAAGATACACCAGATACTGAATCAGGTGGGTAAAATTAATCTAATTAATTGCAAATCCAGAATTATTGAGCAATCAAGATATCTCGTTGGTGATGGTGATCCAGATAAAGCCTTTGTTCACCTTGAAATTGCGTTCATGGAGGGAAGATCAGATGAGTTGAAAAAACTCATTGGGGAAGAGATACTGGATTATCTTAAGGACGTAATTGCA
>DAOUUM010000015.1 GCA_030668165.1 Candidatus Heimdallarchaeota archaeon | reverse complement strand
TACCTTCGAGATCCTTTCCTTTAAATCGTTCAAGAACTTCTGGTCGTTTATATTTCTTTCCCAGTTTAAGGGCTTGATCAAGCAATCCCTCTGCAAGAAGTAATTTATCACCATCATGTTCGACTACAACATAATCAAGATCAGGATTAACCGAGAGCATTACATTTGCAAGCAATGTCCAAGGAGTGGTTGTCCAAGCTAGGTATTTTACACCATCCATATCCTTGGAATTGAATTTGATAAATATCGATGGATCAACTACGTCCTTGTATCCCTGGGCAAGCTCGTGACTTGATAGTGTGGTACCACATCTGGAACAGTAAGGGGCAACTCGGGTTCCCTTATATATCATTCCTTTATCATAGAGGGTCTTTAATGACCACCACACGGATTCAATGTAATTATCGGTCATAGTAACGTAGGAACGATCAAGATCCAACCAGAAGCCTATTCTCTGAGACATCTGTACCCAATCATCGGTATATTTCAAGACACTTTCTCTGCATAGTTGATTGAATTTTTTGATTCCATATTTTTCGATATCAGTCTTGGAATTGAAACCCATTTTCTTCTCAATCTCAAGTTCCACAGGGAGACCATGACAGTCCCAACCTCCGATTCTTGGCACTACAAGCTTACCTTGCATTGTCTGATAGCGCAACATAGCATCTTTTAGTGCACGGGTTAACCCGTGTCCCATGTGAGGTACATTATTCGCGGTTGGTGGTCCTTCTAACCACGTGTATATTTCCTTTCCTTTTGATCTTAATTCGTTCGTCTTCTCATATATGTTTTCTGTCATCCAATAATCCAAAATTCGCTCTTCCATCTCTGGAAAGTTGTTTTGGGGGCTAACAGGTTTGAATCTGTATTTTGTCATTTACAGGCCTCCTGTGAGAAATAATTCAGGTAGCAAGATGGTGTCAGCTCACAATTAAAAACAGTATTGAGTGAGAATAAAACAACACATCCTAAAGTACCTATTCCAGTAACCAAATTCTGCCTATTAATATTTTGGGTTATATATGATTTATACTTGGATAAAACAGGTGATATTCATAAAAAAATCTAATTTGGAGTGATATCTTGTAACTATCATAGTTTACTAAGTCTATCTGCCTTTTTAATTAAATTTTCATACTTCTTGTGTTTCTCAATAGCAAGATAATAATCAGCTGCTTCGTAATAATATTGAGCAGCAACCAGTTCTGGATCAAAGTTGGATTCTTTTAGCATCAAATCTCCCCTTTTGCATATAAGTTCTGCCAAACTCGATTTGAATTTTGTTAGTCTTGTGGGATCATTAATTTCCTCAAGTAGACTGATAATACTCTCAAAATATCCTTTCTTTATTATGTAATCAATATTATCAAAGTCTAATAGTTCCTCGTAATGTTTCACCAATTCAATTAGAACATGTTCTCTTTTGTCCATCTCCCCAGTATTGGCTAGATTCTTAGCAATAATTTCCAAGAATTCAACTTTTTCAAAAAGATCGTATGAATTATCCACGACCTGTTTTGCCAATTGAGATGATAATTTTATTGAAAATAGTCCAATCCTCTGATATATTTTTATCATCCTATCTGCTCGATTAATGGAGCTCCAACTTACTAAGGCACGATATATGAAGTAAATCATATCCTCATACAATTCCATTTTGACACACATTGATGAGAGATGCTCAAATGTATTTGCTGAATCCTCAAATCTGCCTGAATAGTAGTTATCATTTGCTTCCTGTAGTATCATATCAAAGTTTTCAATATCAATTTTATTTCTATTGGCCATCACTTAAAATAATATGAAAGGATAATATATAAACTCAGAAATAGGAAATCAGCCGGTATACGCTTATAAATCAGATAATTTCGCAGGTATTGAAATAACAATCCCAGAATAATTAGGATAAGGATAAATCCTTTTCTTAGATAAGTTTGTAAATTGTAACAAATGTTCCTTGGATAGTGATAATCCAGTTTTATCGAAATTCAAAATGGTATCAAAGTAATGGATTGTCTCATTGCGATCATTTCTGTATTTAGATGCATGGTATTTTTCGTTATGAAGTTGCTCTATAACAATCTCAGCTAGATTCTTGATCATTCCAATACTGATTTCAATCGTTGAATCATCAAGAAATGTTAGAATTTCCTGAAATAACATATCTAATTCAACTGACATCAGTTCCATATAATCAAGATTAGATCAACTTATTAATTATATTGCGATAGGAAAATTTTGAATTCAATTCGGTTCTATTTTATCTGAAAAGAAATAATTAATTTTTTCCTTTATCGAACTATTAAATAGTAGTTATTGAATGAATATATTGAATATGATTAATCTAGGTACTGTCGATACTTTTGTTGAATTTACCCCTAAAGCTAAAAGGGAGATTAAAAAGCAGTTAGCTATGCATAATCAAGAGGACGAAGGAGTACGGATAATTGTCGTACTTGATCGATATGCAGGATTTGTTTTTGATTTAGAATTTGATCAGGCCAATGAAAACGATGAAATAGCTTCAATTGATGATATCCCAGTATTTACAAATAAATCATTCGTTCAATATATTAAAGGTATGAGAATTGATTATAATTTTGATATACCATCATTTGTTTTTAACAACGAGAATCCCAGTTATAACTGTGTTCCAGGAAGTAAATTTGAATGCCCCTCATGTGATCTGTGGAAAAAAGACCAAGAGGAATAGATCTTAATAATACAAATTACATTAAATTCTTACACGAATTGCAAATATGAGATTATTATTCGAAAATTAGTTAAATTTTATTGAATGATACGGTCTGATTACTTATCCTTCAGTGTACTGGCAAGAAACTGCTTTGTTCTCTCTTCTTTTGGATTCTTGAACATTTCCTTTGCCACTCCCTGCTCAACAACTTTTCCTTCAGTCATGTAAATTGCCCAATCCGCAACCTCTGAGGCAAAATGGATCTGATGAGTGACTACAACCATGGTCATACCTTTATTTGCCAAGAGACGTAATGTATCAAGTACATATCCCACCAGTTCAGGATCGAGAGCTGAGGTTGGCTCGTCGAAGAGCATTAGTTTGGGATCCATAGCAAGTGCACGGGCAATGGCAACTCTCTGTTTCTGCCCACCTGATAATTCACCAGGGTAAGCATTTAGTTTGTCATCCAGATCTAGACTCTCAATTACCTCTTTGGCCTTGGTCTCTGCCTCTTCTGCGGAGAGTGATTTCACCAGCTCCAAAGCAACTGTAACATTTTTGAGTACAGTTAAATGGGGGAAGAGTTCAAAACCCTGGAATACAAATCCAATCTCTGATCGGACTGTATTGATATCCACTCCCTCTTTGGTGATTTCCTCGCCATCAAAAATTATTGTGCCTGAGGTTGGCTTTTCAAGTTGGTTAATGCACCTCAGTACTGTGGATTTTCCGGATCCAGAGGCCCCGACAATGGCGACAACCTGTTTATCTCGGACCTTGAAGGATACCCCATTAGCTGCATGGATATCTCCTGGGAACATCTTGTGTAGATCGTGAACCTCCAGTAGTGTTTTTTTATCAGACATTAGATTTCTCCTCCTCCTAATCCGGGTATTTTGAGCTTATTCTCAGCCTTTCTAAGAATAGTGGTGAAGCTATAAGTGATTATGAAATATGTAACAGCAACATATAGGAAGGTTCTGGCCCACAGGAAGGATTGAATAGCCACAATATTACCCACTCGTGTGATATCCATAAATCCTATCACTGATAAGAGTGATGAGTTAAGAAACATGTTCACTGATTCATTGGCCAGTGGGGGGATTGTGATCCTAACTGCCTGTGGTAGAATGATATGACGCATAGCCTGTGTATTGGTCATTCCAAGAGATCTTGCGGCCTCCATCTGCCCCTTAGGGATAGCCTGGATACCTGATCTGATGATCTCAGATTGGTAAGCACCTGTATTGAGTGAGAGAGCAATTACTGCATCCCAGAACACTGGTGGATTAAATCCAATTTCAGGTAGACCAAAGGCAATGAATGTTAACTGTACCAGAAGTGGTGTATTCCTGAATAAATCAGAGTAGGCAGTTGCAACTATATTCAAAGGTCTGTTACTCAGTGTTCTAAATGTTGCCATGAGTAAACCCAGGGCAAAACCTATCACTAGGGCAATCAAGACCACTTGTAGAGCACTTATCATCCCTCCCAAAAGGCGTGGTATGACACTCCTTGAATAAAATCCAATATCCTGCCAGGGATCAATGTCAGCTGGATCAGAATAGAAAGAACCATTGATCAGGGTGTAAAACATCATTGTTCCTGTTACAATACCTATTCCATCCAACATCTGAACTGATGAGAAATGTCCTGTTCCCATACTTGGAATGGATTGCTGTATAAAATCTGTACCCTGATTTTGTGAACCAAGTAATGTGTAATTATCTCCAGCTATCCAAAATACTCCATAAGAGGGCGAAAATATGTCATAGAGATCAGATGTGACACCAGTATCCTTGAGATCAAATCTTGTACCGAAGCTTGTTCCCCAGGAAAATAGAAAAACACCAGAATCACCGACAATCCAAATTCTATCCTGATTAGATGTTTCAACATCAATTGCATTTAGATCACCTGTAACACCAGAATTAACTGTAGTCCAGTTCAGTCCAAATCACTGGTGGTGAGAATCACCCCTCCATTACCCACTATCCATCCACGGGATGAATTCATAAAATCCGCATCATTTAGCTGAATATTCGCGGCGTATGATTGAACTGACCAATCAGCCCCACTGGTATTACTGTACATTATAGTTCCTCCTGTCCCCACGATCCAGATATTGGTTTCATATACTGCCATTCCCAACAAATCAGAGCTGACTGTAACACCGAAATCTATATCTGTGAAATCAACACCATCGCTGGACATGACTGCAAAACCATCATCTCCCACAACAATTGTGAGATCTTGAGTTGCTTTTATGGCATTGAGCGTTTCAGTAGTACTATATACCTCTTCATACTCACCTGATACATTATCATTGTGAAAGATCTTATTCTCACTGATCACCAAAATATTTGTGTCTGAGATCATAGCTGAATCAACAGTAACAATACCTGAGAAATCTTCATTCTCATACCAGCCACCAGTTCCCGTCTGAGCAAATGCATTGTAATCACTGACCACCAATAAAACAAGGACTATCAGAGCAATATAGAATGAGTATTTATTTTCAAATCGACCTTTTGCAATAGAGGATCTTAACATAAATTGATCCCCAATAATTTCTTTATAATTATAGTGTAATCCCAAGTGAAGTTATGATACGATTTACATCATCATGTGTACGAACTAATTAGATTTTCTAATAAAACTATTATTTTAAATTTTATAATGTTAATTAATCTGATATCAATATATGATTTATCTTCTTCTTCTTACAATTATACCCAGAGCAAGAAGGGAGAGAAATACGGGAAGAATTGGTATGGGTATACTCTCAATTTCTCCACCCACAAGACCAACCATTCCTTGAATCGAACCGTAATAAGCACGGGAGAAATCAATTACTACTTCTCTCTCAGGTGTCTTTGTCATGGCAGAAATAAGAACATCAAACGAACCAAGGTTTAGATTGGGGATAATTGGTTCCCAAGCTGATTCAACCACTGTAACGTCAATGGTTAAATCATAATGAGCTGAGAAACGTAGGGCTATCTCATACATCATGTCAATATCAAATCCTTCGTATTCATCATCATCATTTAGAGTTTCAAATGGTGGATATGTGGGATCTGTGCCGAATCGAATAGTCAAACTACTCAAGACATCAGCCATCACACCAGTAGCTGGTGAAGCAGGATATGAATAATCTGTGGTTGTGTCGTCATAAACAGCTGGTAGATCATCAAACCATACATCATAGATAGCATCATAACCATGTGCTCCATCATCTTCAAAAATCTCATCGAGTGCAGCATTAATTGCGGCTAGCATATCAGTCTCTCCATCTGCGACGGCAAGACCAAATAATTCCTCACTGAATGTATCGAGTACAGCAAATTCTGTTGCTTCAGCCACAAAGACATCAAGAACTGGCTTGTCACCAAGTAATATATTAACATCTCCGTTCTCCAGAGCAGCTTCTGCTAGGAGTATTGTTGCATATCCTTTAACCTCTGAATCATTTAGGTTAACTTGTGCATACAGATCACTGGTAGTACCGCTCTGTAGACCAACTACTACACCACTCTGATTGGCATCTTCTATTGTGTTAACGGTAAGAGTCTCAGCGCTTCCACTAATAGATAGTAAAAATATTAAAATTAATATTAATCCGAATTTTTTCATTTCATTTTCCTCAATCAAATTATATATTATTGAATAATAATTTGATTAAATAAGTTCAAAAGAGGTTATATAAAATTGTTTCATTCGTGGGAATCAAAATTTACAAATTTATGGCGATTCTACTAAATAAAGTGGGATTAATTAACAGATTGACTACTTTTTGGTTTGATATTCGCATAATATGTTCCGAATATGGTAAACTCTTTACTGTTGAGGAAGATACATCAGATATCCTAAGAAGTCCAAAAACCGAGAGAATGAAGCAGTTCCTTGCTCAAATAAATCATACAAAATAACAATAACAAACAAATTGTAAACACAAATATTATCGGAGATATTACTCACGTATTATCTATCTATTTAATCAATTCTGACAATTCATATGTATGAACACACAAGATATAGACTTAGAAGCACTTCAAGCTGAGGTCATGGGAATTCCAAATAATATGATTCTTCCTGAAGATCAGATTGATGCCGATAGGGAAAATCGGGTAAAGACAATCCAGAAAATAGTAAATTTATACAGTACCTCTCGAAAAAGAAATTGTGTTCATCCAACAACGTATGATGCCCTAAAGGACAAAAATCCATTTGTCAGGGTCGCAGCTGCCGATATAATCAGTCAAGTTGGTACTCAAAATTCCTTTGATTATCTGTTCAAAGCCCTGGAAGATGAGGATATAGGGAGTATTAAACAAAAAATTGCCAAATCAATTGATAATCTTGAAGCCAAAATCAATAATAATTTACCCAAGGTGGAAGAAGATGTGTCCTTGACAAATGTGGTAAGAATACTTTCTTACACAAGATAATCAAAATATCACAATTGCAAGAAAAGGCGATTAATTGTTAAGTTCTGCTAAGTATAATATAACGATTTATTAAATTACTGAATAAAACACATTTGATGCCCTTTTCAGGTGTTATCTCTCTTCTCGATATTGCTTTATTTCTTGTGGTTGGGATAATTGCGGATAAGATAAGTAATAGAAATCAAAAATTTCCAAGATTAATATTACTAATCCTGGGAGGGTTTCTACTCACACAATTGGGACATCTCACCGCTTTGGGTGAGTATCTTAGTGGAGTAGAATCCAAGGAATTTATTGAGTTTATTGCAGAGCTTGCTTTAGGACTTGTTCTATTTAGAGAGGGGCTTGAGTTAAATCTTGGGTCATTCATTAGAAATATTAAACCAGTATTAATTCTCGCATTTATTGGCTTGATTATCACCACATTGATCTTTGCGTCGATAATCAGTTTGATCACTCCATTTTCCTTCCTGCTTGCATTACTGGTTGCAGGCATTCTAGCACCTACAGATCCTGCAGCAACATTCTCAATTTTCAAGGGAGGGTTAAGAATTAATCCTAAGGAAAAAGAGATTATGGGTTCTGAATCAGCATTAAATGATGCCGTAGCGATCGTATTAGTAACAACTGTGTTTATTGTCTCGGCTATGAATGAAACATTTACCTTTGATATAAATGTAATAATTGCGATATCAACGAGCTTCTTTGGAGGAATACTTCTGGGATTAATTCTGGGATTATTATTCATGAGGATTAATTCAAGACTAGATCATCACGCCCAGACAAATTACATCTCATTGGGATTGGTTTTATTATCCTTTACGATATCGATATTATTACATGGAACAATTGAGATATCAGCTGCGATTACTTCTCTAACAGCAGGAGCTGTTTTTGCCAACCCAGACCTTTTCGGTTATCCTCGATTTTCCGTAAAACATTTACATGAGTTCCAGTCCAATATAAGTGAACTTGGGGAAATTCTTGCATTTTCACTTCTAGGGATATTAATATCACTAGATAACATTTTAATGGCAATACTGGTAGGTTTCGCCTTCGCAGTAGTGATTATATTATCAAGATTAATTACAATAGCAGGATTATTGCGCAAACCTGCAAAGCTTACACTGAATGAGAGCATATTTATTTCCTGGGGAGGTATGCGAGGGCTGGCAACAGGAGTATTGGCAATCATGGCTTTTATTGAAATTGAAAAATCAGAGTCATTGGCAGTAGATGCATCATTCTTCCTTAATGCAATTCTCATAGGATTGATATTTACTGCTTTAATTCAAGGACTTAGTTTGAAGTATGTAGGTCAGAAAACTTCATCTATAAGAATATCTGATAAACGAAGTGAATTTCGAGCGGAGAGACGAATAATTACCAGTAAATTGGCCTATTATCGTAAAAAACTTGAATCAAATGATATTTTTATTGCAGAATACGACGCTATAACACTACCACTTAGAGACCAGCTGGCCCATGTTGTTTCACAGATAGAATTGGAGAAAAAAAGTGAGAGAGAACAGATTGACATTTACATCAAAGAATTTGAAATGGTAATTGCAGTTTTGCAAGATGCGATCGCTTACAAGGAAATATTACTTAAAAATAAGAGAGAAGTATTTTACCTTGAGGAACAAATAGCTGAATATGAGGATAGAGAGAGAAAAAGCATGGAGGATATATTAGTAAAACTTGATATAATTCTATTAAAGAAACAAGCTGCTGAGCAGACAAAAGATGCTGAATTAATCAATGAGGCAGATGAATTGATTGATTTTGCCAAGGATAGAATATGCAATATCCGTGACAAATATCCAGCATATGCTTCAACGAAATTGTATGAGAAGATTTGTAATCTTCTTGGAGAGGAGAATCTAGATCAAGAAATAGTTGTAGAGGATATAAATTAGTAGCATTAATTGAATAAAAGTGAAGAACAAAATCGATCTATACAAATAGCGAGGATATAATTTCAATTGGGAGAATTATAAAATTACTGACAATTTCAGATTACAAGAGATCAGAAGATCGAAAAAAGAGTATAAAGAATTTGCTCAGAAGCTAATTGAAATGGTCCCCTACATGAGGCACAACAACGAGTTGGAAGAAATTCAAATCATTGAGAAATACAGAAATATTCGTCCATTTTGGATAAAAAATGATCTTGAGGAGAGAATTGGTACAGTTAAAATTAGACGGGACTCCACTTTTTTTGGTTTTGGAGTAAGAACCGATCTTTCAGAGGAGGATATCAGACAGATATTTGATTTAATTGAAAATGAAATTAATTTTTGGTTCTCCAAGACCAGATTATACGCCACAGTAAGTCTGGAATACATTGACATTGCAATTGCTCATGATTATAAAATAGAATTTTCAAGGTACAAGATGCTCTTGGAGTTTGATGAGGTTGAGAATCTAGCACCATATGAAGATCTGAACCTGATCCAATTTGAGGAGCGGTACTTTCCTGAAATGGTGGAATGTTTCATTGATGCTTATAGTGGCACAATAGATGAAAAAATTGGAATGTTCTCTGCAACTATTGCCCATAATGCAATAAGATCGATATTTGAGGGAAAATTTGGAGAATTCAAAACAGAACTGTCTGTTTTGTATGTAAACTCAGAGGGTAACCTAGTAGGAGCATCATTAATTACCATCTCAGAGGGAAATCCACTTATTGTAATCGTTGGAGTTCGTAGAGATGATCAAGGAAAAAGTCTAGGTAGAAAAATGCTCAGTGCAAACATAGAATTATGTAAGAAATTTAATTATGATCAGTTGACCTTATGGGTAACTAAAGAGAATTCTTCAGCATTGGGCCTATATGAGAGTATTGGATTTAAAAAACAGCATCAGATCTTCTCAATTTACAAATATTAAATCATCCTATTCCCATCAACCCAAACTTGTATTGTTTTAGCTTCCATTAGTAATCTTGGATTTTCATGTACATCTCTATCAAGAACAATAAAATCAGCTAAAAATCCGGGTTTTATAATTCCTACCACATCCTCATTCATTGATGTATAAGCTGCTGCGTGAGTAAACAGGTGAAGAGCCTGATCAAAGGAAAGTGATTCTTCCTCATGCCATGGATTACCCTCAGGATCCTCTCGATATATTGATTCATACATACCCAGTAATGGGTTGGGTGATTCAATTGGTGCATCAGATCCACCAGAGGTTCTTACTCCTGATTCAATAAGTGTCTTCCAAGCATAAGAATACCTGATACGATCTGAATCGCCTAGTCTCTCATCTACCCAGTGACTATCCGTAAATAGAAAAGATGGTTGAATGTTAGCAATTATTCCATAATAACTCATTTCATCAATCAGATCCTTCCCTAGAATTTGAGCATGGGTCAGTATTGGTCTATCTTCCTTTGTCAATTTAGCAAATTTACATGAATTGATGACATAGTGAGCTGCCAAGTCACCAATAGCGTGAATCTCAACTCTGAATGAATTTTCTTTCGCCTGAAGAACCAATTGATTGAGTTCTTCCTGTGAATAAATTAGCATGCCATTAGAATCAGTTCCATAATATGGCTCTCTGAGTGCTGCAGTTCTTCCCCCCAAGGAACCATCAGCGAATAATTTCACCCTATCGCAGCGTAGTAGATCGATTGTCTCTCCCGCTTTTGGACTATCTGCATCATCCATTTCATTATGATATATGGCCAGATGAACACGAATAGGTAGCTTTCCCTCCTCTTGCAATTCTTTGTACAACTGCCAAGAAGAACCATCATTTGTCTGGACACTTGTTAGACCGAATTTTACACAGGCCTGTAAACCTGATTCGATATAATTTTTCCTAGTTTCTCTATCCGGTTTGATATATGGTTTAACCAAATCTATTGCATTCTCACTGATAATCCCTGTTAAATCCCCATCTTCTACCTCAAATTCCCCACCGGATGGAGGTACAGTATCTGGATGTAGGTTTAACAATTCGATTGCTTTAGTATTTATCACCCCAACATGATGACAGGCACGGTACAGAAAAACCGGTCTATCTGAGACCACTTTATCAATATCATATCTAGTTGGCATTCTCTTCTCGCTGAGATAATCTTGATCCCAAGCTCTTCCAACAATCCATCCGGTAAGATTTTTAGAATATGATTGCAATTTGTCTTGGATATCACCTATGGATCTTGAATCTTTTAGATCTAATTGGTAATTTTGCAACCCAACTCCGTAGACGTGAAGATGAGCATCATGTAATCCGGGTAAAACCAATTTATTATCCAGATCAATTGATTTCTCACCTGAATGTATCTCGGGTGCACCATCACCTAACTCATCTATTTTATTCCCCGATATACGCATCCATGATTTGATCCCATCCGGAGTGTAAATTTTTGCGTTGTGAAATAATATTGATGCCATGATTTCAAGTCTAATTCTTTCGGATTAAAGAATTTTGAACTACTTTATTCATTTTCAACTAATAATTATGATATTATGTCTAACTTGAAAAATCAAAATTTAATTGTGAATCATGGATCATTCTGCCAAGTGGAAAGGATTTTCCCGTACAATGCGAGTTGATGAGGGATTACAAGTGATTTTCGGGAATACTACTACTCCAATTAAAATTGAGAGTGTATACACAGAATATAGTACAAATAGGATTATTGCAGAGGATGTTGTTGCCCCACTGAATCTTCCTGGATTCAGACGATCAGCAATGGATGGATATGCTATTATGGCAGAAGATACATATGGTGCATCCAGCACCAATCCTCTTACTTTGACAATTCAAGGATATGTGGAGATTGGTGATACTAATGCACCAGTTCTCAATCCAAACCACGCAATTAGGATTTCAACAGGTGCCCCTTTACCAAAGGATGCCACTGCCGTAATCAAAATCGAAGATTGTGAGGAGGTAGATGAGACAACTCTGGAAGTTTACAGTTCAATCAGCAGGGGAAAAAATGTTGCTGAGATGGATGAGGATGTAGCTAAAGGAACCACAATCTACACCAAGAACCATAAAATTGGACCATGGGATATTGCTATGCTAACATCGTTGGGTTTCGAGACAATCGATGTGCTCAAACTTCCAAAAATAGCCATACTATCAACAGGTAGCGAATTAATTCCCCTTAGTGAAACTCCGAAAACTGGTCTTGTCTATGACAGTAACAGACCTGCCCTTGCGGCATGGATCAGAGATATCGGTGCGGATTTGATTCTAAATGATAGTTGCGAGGATGATCCTCAATCTATTAAGGAGGAATTATTGGATATAGCACGAAAGGCAGACTTGATAATTACTACAGGCGGTACAAGTGTTGGAAAACACGATTACATGGCTGAGGTAATAAAAGATATTGGAACTATCTGGACTCACGGCATTGCAATTCGACCAGGAAAACCCCTAATTTTGGGAGAGATAAATGGGGAAAATAAGAAAACTCCCATAGTGGCACTACCAGGTTATCCCTTGGCTGCATTTCTAAATTTTGAATTATTTGTTGTTCCACTCCTGGATAAATGGATGAGAAAAGAGACTGAATATAGATATACTAAGGTAAAACTTGCTCAACCAATACCTTCGAGCACTGGAGTTAGGGATTTCGTTAGGCTGGTGAATACTTCTGAGGGAGCAAAAGTATTGAGAATCACTGGAGCTGGAATTCTGTCATCTCTTGTAAAAGCCGATTTTCTTCTTGAAATACCGGAGGATGTTGAAGGTTATGAAAATGGACAGGAAATTGAAGTGAGGGATTTGAGGGGATAATTATGAGTAAACGTAAGATATTTAGAGAATTAACTGATGTTGAGGAAGCAAGGAGAATTTTTGAAAACCATGCAGACACAAATGTACTGGATTCAGAAACTATTAATCTCAATGAGGCCCTCAATAGAGTATTAGCAAGAGATGTGTTTTCAACAATTGATGTTCCCTCTTTTGATAGATCAATCATGGATGGATTTGCGGTTCATTCATCTGACATTGAGAATGCAGAGGAAGATAAACCGATTGAACTAAAGGTCATTGGGGAAGCAAAGGCTGGTTACCTTTTTGAAGGGTATTATGAGCCATCATCCTGTGTTGAGATCTCAACAGGAGCACCGATACCAATCGGATTTGATAGTGTAATAATGGTAGAACACACACTGCGAAAGGGAGATACGGCATCTATTTTCCGTTCAACCGCACCCGGTGAAGATATTATGTCGGCTGGTGCGGATATTCAGGAAGGAGAACGAATTTTTCCCGCCTTAACCCTGTTAACTTCAAGAGAATTATCAGTACTAGCAGCACTGGGCAATCCCAATGTGGAAGTAATTAAAAAACCAAAAGTAGCAATTTTTAGCTCGGGTGATGAAATTATTGAACTTGGTGAAAAATTATTGCCTGGAAAAATCTACGATATCAATGCAACATCAATTTCTGTCAACACACTAGAGAATGGAGGATTGCCAGTGTATCTAGGAATTATCAAAGATAATCATGATGATATCAAATCAAAGCTCCTAAAGACTTTGAACAAATATGATCTTGTAATTATTTCTGGAGGTACCTCTGCAGGAATAGGAGATCTACTGTACAGCATAATTGATGAATTAGGTAAACCGGGAATGCTGGTCCATGGAATCAAGGTAAAACCAGGCAAACCCACTATACTAGCGGTTTGTGACAATACTCCAATAATTGGATTACCAGGAAATCCATCGTCTGCACTCTCAATCCTTAACCTATTCGTTATTCCCTTTATTCGGAAGAAAGCAGGAGTTCCCCCATTATCAAATAATGCCCTTATTCCTGCCAAGGTCAAGCAGAGATTGAGAAGTGTGAGTGGAAGACATGAATTCAAGCCGATGAACCTTATCAAATCAAATGAGGGTTGGTTATCATTTCCAGTTCCAGGAGGTAGTGGGGCAATAACATCGATAGCACTCGCAGATGGATTCGTAGAGATACCAGAGGAATACAGTTTTATTCCGGCTGATTCAGATATTGAGATATTATTATTTTCCCAAAATATTGTGCCAACAGATCTTCAGATAATTGGCAGTCATTGTATTGCCATGGCAAAGATCCAAGCACTCATGACAAAATATCATCCAGAAATTAGATCAAGATCAATTGTTGTTGGATCTACAGGAGGTGTGGCATCTATTAGAAGGGGTGAGGCACATATTGCTGGAGTTCATCTACTAGATGAGGAAACTGGCAAGTACAATACTTGGATAAAGGATAAGATGGATATTGAGATAATACCTGGATACTTCAGAATGCAAGGTTTGGTGGTTGCAAAAGGAAATCCAAAAAATATTCATACCATGCAAGATCTCAGCAGAGATGATGTTAGATTTTTGAATCGCAATCCAGGATCCGGAACAAGAATTCTGTTTGACTCCTTGCTCCAAAAAGATAATATAAATCCTAGTACAATAAACGGTTATCAAGATTATGCAAGATCCCATACTACCGTAGCAGCGGCTGTTAGATCTGGAAAGGTTGATGTAGGAGTCGCAATTGAGATTGTAACGGCTGATGATCTAGATTTTATTCCTCTCAAAGAGGAGGAATATGATATCATTGTCTCAAAATCTTATAGAAACCTACCTGCAATTAAGAAATTTGTAAAAATATTGAAATCTGAGGAGTTTAAATTATTAATTGATGAGCTAAAGGGGTACCGATTGAAATAGGTTATTCTTCAGAAATCAATGAATATGCCAAACTCCATCTTTCTTGACTAATCCTCTTTAGGCTTTCATAGTCTTTTTCGATAATTGCCAACTGAAACGGTGTTGATTCGAAAAATTCACTTAAAATTATAAACACATAACTATGGTTTACTTCACAGGTTAAGCTGCCCAGATAATCAATTCCTTTGTAAGTGGGAATATCTAGTATCCATCTTTCCTTATCCAATCTAATAAGTTGTAATATAGCATCCTTAGAATGGGTGAATCCAAGATAAGATTCCTCATCCTCCTTGATGGATTCTTGATTTTCAACCAGGTAAAAAGCCTCATTTATAGAAACAGGTTCATCTTCAGCCATATTTCCTTGAGAATAAAAGTGAACTAACACTAAACTAAACTCCGATATTATTATTATTTCATTTGTGGAATTTCAATGGTTATTTGGGTTTAATTTTCATAATTTATCCTGCAAAGGGTATCTTATAGAAGTCGTCCTCTTCTAGTTTTCTTTTATTTTCATATATCGACAAGCCTGTAAGCACAACTGGTGCATCTAGACTGGTCTCCAATACATGTGAAATCTTGTCTATCAGTATTTGCATCTTGTTTGCTGAATCCCTAAATCTTGAAGAAGAATGAGTGATCCGGATATTATTTTTTGGACCAATAAGTAATGATAATGAGGCTTTACCATCTGTGGTTACCCATGATAGTTCATATGATCCGGAATAATCAATTAATGAAGTAAATCTGAAATTATCAAACCACTTACCAATTAATCCCTCGATAATCATATCATATTGTATTTTGTTTAGAACTGGACCCTGAATATTTCCCTCAGCGACATGAGAATACAATTTTGAAGGTAATCTTTCAAGGGTGACTTGTGGAGTGCTAGATAATTGTTGCAACTTGGTATGAACCTGTAATCCTTTGGGGGTCACAATGTAACCACCCTGAACTTTGATCAAAAGATCCTTTTGAGCCAACCTGTTTAGAGCTTTGGTTAATTTGGCCTGATGTAAGGACATTAGTCTTTTCATGCCTTGAAAACTCATAATCATAGATCCGTTTCCATCAATACTTTTGACATTTTTCATCTCATTGATGTAATCCAAAACAATGTATTCGTCCTGAGTCAATTGCTCTTCATTGTAAAGAGTATTAATCCAGTTTGTGGAAAATTCATTTGTGTCTAACGGCCTGATCAAACTAGTTTGATGGATTGGATTGTAATTTGAAAGCGTTGACTCCATGATTAATATTCCTCTCGAGCTCTAATAACATTTGTATTATTATACTATTAAACCAATCGTTTTGGGAAAATTTCAAAGCAACACTGAGATCGATTCTATAATGCCTTATTCAATAAATTTTTTGTACTTAAGAATTAAGATTTATATATTATCACGAGGCTACTGTTTTATCTATGAAATCATATCGTACGCCTGAAGTGTTAGCAGAACAAATTAACGCATCGATGGCTAGAATTGCCCCGGATTTGGTGATTACGGGTGGAGAAATTGTTAATGTAATAACGGGAGAGATTTATAAGGCAGATGTAGCAATTAAATCTGATAGAATTGTAAGAGTGGGAGATATTAGTGATATCATATCAAATTTCAGAGATATCAAGAATATTGATGCAACAGGATCTTATGTTATTCCTGGACTTATTGATACTCACCTTCATACTGAATCAACTTTTTTGACTCCATCAAGATTTGCCAAGACCGTAATACCAAGGGGAACCACTACAGTGGTTGTGGATCCACATGAAATAACTAATGTACTGGGACTGAAGGGATTGGAGATTTATGTGGAGGAAACAAAGAACCTTCCATTAGAGTTCTTAGTTGAACTACCTAGCTGTGTTCCAGCTGCACCCTCACTTGAGACAGGACCAAATATCTTGAATGGATTGGAGTATAATAATTTATTAAATAATGGTGACTATTTTGCATTGGCAGAAATGATGAATTTCCCAGGAGTTATTAATACAGATCCCGAAGTAATGATGAAACTATCATTCGCCGAGAAATATGGGAAAATAACCGAAGGTCATGCACCAGGACTAATGGGTAAGGAATTACAGGCTTACATCACTGCAGGTGTTTGTTCCTGTCATGAGAGTTTTATGGTGGATGAGGCAATTGAGAAATTGAGATTGGGTATGAAAGTTCAGCTAAGAGAAGGCTCATTTGCAAAGAATTTACTTGAGTTGGCTCATGGAATCAAAGACAAACTATCTCATGCAACAAGTCCTTGGGACAATGTCATAATTTGTAGTGATGATAGACATGCTGATGAATTGATAGACACTGGACACTTGGATAACAGTTTGCGAATGATGGTTAATCAAGTGGGTATTGATCCCATCACGGCTATCCAGATTTCCACTATTAATCCAGCCAATCATCTATCAAGACCAGATCTTGGTGCTATTGCTCCGGGAAAAACAGCCAATATAAATATAATAGATAATTTAAGCGATTTTAATATATTGGATGTCATATCTAAAGGGCAGCATGTTGCGCATAATGGAGAACTACTTTGTAGTATAAAATCTCCAACATTACCAGATTGGGCACTGAATACCTTTAAACCAAAGTTTATTCCCCAACTAGGCGATTATGAAATATCAGCACCTCATCAGATCTCGGATGATATATTAAAAGCCCACGTGATTGGCGTGTTGGAACATTCACTCATCACGGATCATTTCATTGAGGAAGTAAAAATTGAGAATGGAAAGGTGGTACTTGCCGATAGTAATGATTTGGCATATTTCTTCCTGCTTGATAGATATGGAAATACTTCAAACTTTTCAAAATCACTTGTTAAAGGATTTGGATTTGAAGGACCAGTGGGTATTGCCTCCACGGTTGCTCATGATTCCCACCAACTACTGATTACAGGAAATGATCCTCTGGCAATGCAACAAGCCTTTAAAAACCTTCAAATTACAAAGGGTGGCCAAACGATCGTCACAGGAGAAGAGCTCAAAAGTGAAACGCTGGCTCTACCCTATGCAGGATTAATGTCCATTGAGGATCCACTGACTATAGCAGATTCAATGAGTAAAATGAAACAACTCTCAAAATCTGTTGTCAAAGGTATTAGTGAACCATTTATGGCATTATCCTTCATGGCTCTACCTGTTATACCTAAACTCAAGCTCACAGACAAGGGAATTGTTGATGTAGAAAAATTTGAACTTATTGATCTGTTTGAAAAAACTATTTGAAATAAATAACAGAATCTAATTTAATATTAATTGAGACATCATCGCCAGGATAAACGTTTACATGTCCATCTCTTTTTGCCTCCAATCTAATTTTATCAAGTACCAAATGGATCTGATCTCGTGTAACCGTTAATACCTTTGCAGAAATAGACCCTTCACCAATACTAATAGCATTGGTGGGAATTATAGCATCAGATGAAATACCATCAAGTATCCCTCCATCTACAACATTTGCGATACTTAGTAATTTTGCAACCTCCATTGAGTTGGGATTAGAAAATATTTTCTGGGTACTTCCCTTCTGAAGAATTTTGCCTTGAGACAATATGAAAACATAATCAGATATTATTTCAGCCTCCCGTGATGAATGGGTGACGTGTATTGTTGTTATTCCTGTTTTTAGTTGAATCTCTCGCAGGGCAAGTGCTAATCGATCTCTCTCTGGTGCATCTAAAGAGGAGAAAGGTTCATCAAGTAACAAGATTTGAGGTGATGATGCCAGAGCTCTAGCAATGGCCACTCTCTGTTTTTCACCACCGCTTAACCTCTCTGTTTTTCTGTCAAGTAGATGTGCTAACCCAACAAGGTTACTCATTTCATCAACTATTCTATCTTGATCATCCTTATTTACTTTCTTCGCAATTAGGCCATAGGCAATATTATCCCTAACATCAAGACTAGGAAAAAGTAATTGCTGTTGGGGAACCCATCCAATTTTTCTTTCCTTTGGAGATAAATTACCGGCGTCTGTATCATTAATCTTGACATCACCTGAAAAATCATTTATTATTCCAGCTATAATTCTCAATATTGTTGTTTTTCCAGATCCTGATCTTCCTAATAGGCAACTAATTTTACCTTCAGGGATCATTAGATCAAGATTATCAAGAATAATATTTCCTTCGAAGTATTGTTTAATTTTGTTCAATTCAATTTTCATAATTTCATCTCCAGAGAGC
>DAOUUM010000047.1 GCA_030668165.1 Candidatus Heimdallarchaeota archaeon | reverse complement strand
CGACAATTCGTGCGGGATCATTTGAACTTCCGCCTTCATCCACCGCAATGATATTTCCAAATGGATCAATTACCAATCCTTCAAAATTGGTTGAGGCATCAGCTGCACCAAATTGATCTATCAGGGCATAGGTATCCAGATCGAAAGATCTTATCTTTGCACCAGCACCCTCAGTGGATACAAAGATCTTATTATTATCATAATCAATGATCATATTTTCAGGGGTAGTATATTCACCAGTGCTGAAATTAGCGATATATGCACCATTTGAATCTAGTACATATACAAGAAATTCTGGTTGATTGGAGATATAAATCTCATCTGTTGTAGTATCAACAACTAATCCTTGTGTATCAACACCTTTACTAGAAGTAATGTTGAGATCCACAATTTTAATGAGTGATCCATCATTGGGATTAAAAAACAATACATTACCGGATTTCTCAGTAACTACGATAGTTCCAGAGCTCAATTCCCCAATTCCCTGTGGCTCAGCGTTTATATCAACGTCCTTTCCAGTAAACCCAATCAGCTCTCTGATATAAGTACCATCACCATCGAATACTTGAACCCTCAGATTGTTGGTATCTCCAGCGTAAATAAGACCGTCGGATGAAACAAAAACAGCATCGGGTTCATTAAATTGACCGTTTCCAGTGCCTTCTTCACCTATAACCAAAATGGGATCCACATCCAGGTCTGTGACAACAGCAGATGTCCCATTAACGGATAAGAGAAATAACAGCACTATGCTTAGACTTAATAATTGTTTTCTCATATTATCTTAAATGTATTGCTCGTATATTTAAAAGTTAAGTGACTAGATTGATTTACTCTAAGAAATATTCCCTTTATCTAATAATATCATATCAACCAATCACTTGTCTTAATTTTCATATAATCAGACATTAATTCTTTACCCTACTTGACTAAATTTATTAAATTCCTTAATTGGGGTGGATTAGATTGGCCAGCAGATTTTCCCAAATAATCCGGTATGACAAATTAAAGAGTAGTGAGTTCCTAGGTTTGAGTACCTTCCAACTCCTGATTTTCTTGAGACGCTCGATATTTTACACTTTTATCTCAATCTATCTGAATGTAGAACTGGGTTTGACCACAGTAGAAACAACACTTATGGCCACAATTGGAATGGTTTTCAACGCGGGTAGCCAGGCATTTATCTGGGGTCCATTGCTTGATAAGCTTAAAAAAACAGCTGCATTTGTTTATGTGGGTGAATTTGCGGCAGGTATTGGACATTTTGTGATTTATTGGGTTTACAGATACTATCTGGACATAGACCATAGATATGCTGGATTTGCAATTATTATTGGATTGAGTGTGATCGAATCCTTCTGGTCTGCCTCAAATGTGGGATTCTCTGCATTGATATCTGAGAAAACATCAGATAATGAGAGAAAGAAGCTAATGGCTCAATTAAGTGTGGTGGGGGGTTTTGGAGGGATTCTTGGTGCCACGATGGGAGGTCAATATTACAGAGGAGGTTTGGGTTTTGAGACCGGCTGGCTTTTCTATTTTGTTGGAATAGTGATGATTGTATCATCACTTGTGGTAATAATAGGAATTAAGGATATTAAATTAGGTACGAAGAAAAATAACCAAGCCCCGGAGCTCTCCGAACTCAATCCAAATGTGAGAAGGACCTTTTATACTTTTCTCCTAGCCCTTATGATAATCAATTTTGGCAGAAATTCAATAGCATTGATATCTAATCTATTTCTTGTTGCAGGATTTAACGCGACGGATGAGCAGGTTGCATTATTTCGAAATATTGCAAGTGGATCAACTTTGGTGTTTGGGATTATCCTTGGTGGAAGAGCATCTAAATTTGACGATCAGAAAGTATTGATTGTCGGAGTAATTTGTGCAATTCTTGGAGTTGGATGGTTAGGATTGGCTCCTAACTTCACATTTTCATTGATCACTGCAGCA
The DNA here is from genome assembly GCA_030668165.1 of Candidatus Heimdallarchaeota archaeon. Lineage (GTDB taxonomy): Archaea > Asgardarchaeota > Heimdallarchaeia > Heimdallarchaeales > Kariarchaeaceae > JAJRQD01. Next base: position 10,262 of record DAOUUM010000047.1, on the reverse strand, counting down.
TTTATTGGAGCTTCACAATTGATTATAAATGCTTCATCTTATGCGGTTGCAGCCCGTTTGGTGCCACCAGAATACAGGGGTCGACTTTTTGCTTATTACAATGCAACATTCTTCCTTTCCTGGGGACTGGGTGCGACATTCTTTACAGCACCAATTGCTGATTATCTGATCAACCGGGGATATTCCGATGCAGATGCTTATAGGATTTCTTTTATTGCTGCTGTGTTGATGACAGTAGTGGGTTTGTTCGTTCTATTCTACTCTTACAGGAGAATATCCTGTTTGGAACTAGATGAGTGTGACGATTAATTACTTATCATCTGCTCATAGGTTAGATTGGCAAATAATTGGGTATCTGGTAATAGTTGTCTGTATTCATTTTTAATATATTTGGATTCCTTATTGATGTGAAATTTTAGTGGACGTTTTGTTTTATCAGTTTTTGGAGCTTCCTTGTTCATCTGTTCATAAATCCAGTTTTTGAAATCAAAATCTTGTTCATCGAACTCATCGGTATCAGTCATATGTCCTCAATATATATTAGGACACCCCCCTATAAAAATATAGAGAGTAAGGGTTTGGTGAAAGTATTCTGAGGTATCTCAGCAATTTATATCCAAATATATGAAATATCGGAGGTTTTAAATGAATTAATCGTAATTGTCAAATCATCAATTTTACCGAAAGTATTCCACCAATTTTGATAAATTTATATTCATAAATCAATCCAATCTGGTCAGTGATACTCGTGCATCAAGAATCACCGGTATTTGCCCCTTACCAAGGGCAAGCAATGGATTGATATCCAACTCGATGATATCCCGATTCTCTGATACCAGTTGAGATAGCCTGAGAATGGATTCTTCCAACTGATCAAGATCTATGGGATCAGCACCTCTGAAACCCAGTAAGAGCGGGTAACTTTTTAGTCTTTTAATCATTGCCCTGGCTCGTTCAGGATTCACCGGAACCGCCTCAAATGTCACATCCTTCAGTACCTCAACCAGAATTCCGCCTGATCCTGCAAGTAATATTGGTCCAAACTGTGGATCCACTGCCACTCCAAGGGCAATCTCCACACCCTCGGGATAGTATTTCTGCATCATTACTCTCTGTTCCTCAACAGGAATATTCAGTTCCGTATATTTTCCCAAGATTGAAGCATAACTCTCGTTTAGTTCCTCCACTGTTCTAATATCAAGTAATACCCCTTTTTTGTCCGTCTTGTGTTCCACCATTTTAGTATCCATCTTCATAACACAGGGAAATTCTATGGGTCCCTGTATAAACTCAGCGAATTCTGCGTGAGATCTGATAATTATTGTTTTTGGAAATTTGAATCCATATCCAAAAAATAGGTCTTGGATCTGATCATGGGTTAATTTGTCCTGTCCGGCTTTTTTGGCATCTGGAACTATGGTTCTTATCTCATCAGCAACCTCAAAGTTTACATATTTCTCTACTGGTTTCTGTCTCCACATCGCATATTCTGTTAATTTATCCAGTGCCATAACAGCTGATTCAGGGAAGGTGAATATGGGAAATGCCAGATCCTCCTTCATGAACTCACTCTTATCCATTATGACACCCAGCACAGGTTTCAACCTCTTCTTGGCCGCTTGATTGATTACCTCTGCTATCTCCCTTGATTGGATCATCAGAGGTGGGACAAATATTACTATTATCGAATCTACATTCTGGTCTTCAAGTAGGGCATTAAGACCGAGTTTGTATTCATTTGGACCAGCCGATGCAAGAAGATCAATGGGATTCACCCAACTTGCCTCCTCAGGTAAATTTTCCTCAAGTAAATCTAATGTGGTGATTGATAAATCAGCAATATTCAATCCCTGAGATATCAGTGCATCAACTGCCAGAGTACTGGGACCACCTGCATTTGTAATAATGGCAACCTGATCTCCCCTGGGTAGATCAAGTTTCAGGAAGGCTGATGCAACATCGAATAACTGTTCCACATTATCCACACGGATTATACCGGATCTCGAGAATACTGCATTCAGTGTTTTCTCCTCTGTCATCATTCCTCCTGTGTGTGATACGGCCGCCTGTGCCCCTCTCTCTGTCCTACCACTCTTTACCAGAATTATTGGTTTTTTACGACTAACTCTTGTGGCGATTTCCTTCAAATCCCAGGGATTATTGAAACTCTCGAGATATGCAAGAATAACCTCCGTATTTGGATCATCACCCAGATTCTGAATCATATCTGGGGAGTTGATATCTGCCTTGTTACCAAGACTGACGAATTTTGAGAACCCAAGCTGCTGATCAGTGGCATAGTCCAATACAACCACTCCAAGTGCACCTGATTGGCTGATAAATCCAATTTTACCTTTCAGTGGAGGACGGGGGGCAAATGTGGCATTGATCTGATTATCATAGGCATTAAACATACCCATGCAATTTGGCCCAATAAGTCTCATATTTGCAGATTTAGACAATTCAACCAGCTCATTCTCAAGAATAACCCCTCTTGGACCAATCTCTTTGAAACCAGCAGTAATTATCACCGCTGCCTTTACACCCAGCGCGGCTGCTTCCCTCATAACATCCATGACATATTTTGCAGGAACTACCACTACAACCATATCGATGGTAGAATCAATTGCGGAGAGAGAGGGATAGGCTTTGATAGATAGTATGGAATCAGCACGTGGATTAACAGGATAGACAGTTCCTTTGAAATCAAAATTAATAATATTTTTTAATATTGCCCTTCCAATTGAATCCTTGCGCCTTGAGGCTCCCACTACAGCAATGGTCCTGGGATTGAATAATACACCTAGATTGCTCTGTCTTAGTTTTATTCTCTCATCTAATTCCATCTATAAATTGATTGAATGTTAATAATATAAAGTTCTCGTGTGACTAAGGTCTAAATGAGGTAGCAACTGGTTTGGCATGTCCAATCCCATATGTGTGCTCCTGGATCTTTACTGTCTGAACCAGCTGAGCGCGTTTGAATTCATTGATCTGAACCAGTGCAACTATTTTATTAACTGTTTCCTCATCAAATCCCTTTGCAATTATGGCATCAGAGCTCATTCTCTCCTCAATCAGATAATACAATATCTTGTCCAGAGTGGGATAATCGGGAAGGCTATCGGAGTCCTTCTGATCCTCCTTTAATTCTGCAGATGGTGGTTTATTAATTGAGCCATCTGGAATTCTGAAATTTGGATATTTTGTATTGATGTATCTTGCCAGATCATATACCTCATACTTATACAAATCACCTATCAGATTCTTACCACCTGCTGAATCTCCGTAAAGGGTGAAGTATCCCGTGGCAATCTCTGATTTATTACCTGTTGTGATAACAATATAACCGTATCTGTTGCTCAGATACATCAGAATATTACTCCTCAATCTTGATTGAATATTCTCATCAGCAAGTACCTTATTCTTCATGTCCAATTTCAGATGTTCAATAAGGCTGTCATCAAATGCACTATGCAACTTATCAATAGGAAATTCAATGGTCTCAATTTCCAGAGTTTCTGCCAGACTCCTGGCATCAGATTTTGAGTGATCTGAAGAATACCTGGAGGGCATAATCACACCCACAACCCTGTCGCTACCCACAGCCATGGCACATAGAGCAGCGGTGAGTGCGGAATCGATACCACCAGATAACCCAATGACAAGTTTGTTATCAAATTTTATCTTATGTAGATAATCTGACAGGTTCAGCCTGATGGAACGGATGATATTCTCATTTTTATTTAGCAGGTATTCTGATATCATTTTCTTCTCGCTGACTGGTTTATCCAGATCAGCTAAATCGTAGATAAACATTCCATCTTTGTAGGCAGGGGCTGCAAAAACCATTTTTCCATCAGAGTTAACGATGAAGCTACGTCCATCAAAAACTAACTCATCGTGTCCACCAACCTCATTGAGATAGATAAAGGGAATTTTATTTATTTTCACATGTTTTTTTACAATCTCTAGTCTCTCACCAGGCTTACACAGGCTGAAGGGTGAGGCACTTAGATTGATTATCATATCCGCACCATTATCTTTCTGAATATCGCTTATCTTGCATCCCTTGTCATAAAATGGTAGATGGTCCCACATATCCTCGCAGATCTGCAGTCCAATCCTCAATCCCTTAATGTCCACCACCCTTGGTTCATCACCCGGGGTGAAGTATCTGTACTCATTGAAAACATCGTAATTGGGGATGAGCATTTTATCTACCTGATATTTAATCTCATTATCTTGTATTACAAGTGCAGAATTATGATAACGTTCATAGGACCCATGGATAGATTCGGGATCAAGTGCCATGGGAGCACCAATTATAATTGCAATATCAGAAGAATTGGCCTTTATCGTCTCAATAGCATGCTGTATGTTTTTCTTCATGGTGCTATAGTGCAATTGATCCTGCGGAGCATAACCAGTGATACTCAGCTCTGGAAAGATAATAATATCCACTGATTTTTGTTTTGCCTGATTGATATAATCAATAATCATTGAGGTATTATCTGTTACATTGCCAATGGTGGGATTCAGTTGTACCATTGCAATGCGAAGATTAGATATCATTTTACTAATTTGCTAAAGACATCCTAATATTTTATGATCATAGTTGATTCAATTGTCAAATGGGAATAAGAAGCAAATAATTTAACTTATTTCCAATTCTTAAATTATGGAAATAATGAAGAGCCATAAAATAAAGTTTTAAGGAATGAGCGATTTACCCGTATTGAGTAACTCTGTTCGTGGAGTCTTAAATTTCATTTTGGTTAGTTTGGTATGAAGTCACTAGAAACTCGGTTTTCAATTTTCGTTTTGGATGATTCAGTCCATGTCAAATCATTGTTAATGGGTTTACTTCCAGATCTAGGATTTGAAATTGTTGGAATGGCATCAAATGCAAGGGATGCGTTCAGATACATAGCTGAGACCAGACCCAAGGTTCTGCTGCTGGATACCTCACTGGAGGGGATACTAGCTGAAGATATTGTAAGGGGAGTACTGGCAATAAATCCAAATCTAACTATAATTGTGATGAGTCCTCTTTCCAATCTGAACCAGGTAAATCGACTGATACGAGAAGGAGCTATGGATTATCTACCCAAACCATTGGTACCAGCTCAGGTTGAGCATATTTTGAGAAGCTATGAGTTCTCATCTGGAACAAGACCCAGATCTAAAATAGAAACAATTGCACTTATTATTGGTCTGTTTTTGAATGAGCTTCTGCTACACACCCCAAAATCAATGGATGAGATGGTCAGAGTTCCCATCGAGAAATCTTTGCTGAGATTGAAGAAGAGCTATCCCAAGAGGTACAGCATAGAATTTAATCCCATTAAAATTAGTCTGAAGATAAATTCAGAAACCAGTTATGATAAGTATTACAATCAGTTAAATCGATTATATCTATCCATAATGACAAAAATATCAAATAATTTCCCGGTTGAATATGTTTACTCCATGTTAACCGAGACCTACCAATCATTTTATCCACTGGCCCAGAATCTGCTTGAAGCAGCCAATTATCACCTTCCCAACTATAAGGGATTTGTTGCCAAGTATCATCACCCAGATATGCTGAGGGCCAGATATGATTACAATTATAACAAGAAATATCACAGAAATCTCAATGATATTCCATTTGCAACCCTTGATTATGATACAAAAATCAGACCTTATAAAGTTCTGATGCATCACGATCCCAGAGTTGTACCCAAATTCCCACGAGCACGTGTGGTAAGTATTGATAATCTTGATATCCATATAATTCTATCATATTTTGATGATATTCTCGGTCCCCAAGCAGCTGTGATTACACCTGCTCCAGCAGGTAAGATCGAGGCTGGAAAGCTGAAAAGTATTCCGAGACTGATGGATATGATGGGTACTCAACCGTTGGAACCCTTCATGCATGCTGTTGATACCTATGGATCAATTAACATTTTATTTTCAGCAGCCATGCCTGTGAGAGGTGGATATCGTGATTATATGCTGTCAATTGTAATCTCACCTGCTGATGTCAGAGAGATTGTTAAACTGCAGAAGATCCGAAGCGTTATCAGGGCAACTGCCCAGCTGATTATAAATCATTTCAGGATGAACCCCAAGGATATGGAGATATCCAAATCCCAGTTCATATCCTCAGAACCACAGAGAATCACCACTGATTTACTGACCGAGGTCAAATTGTTCCTTCGATCAGAGGAAAACTAATTCTAGATATTTATTGAGTGTGATAGCTAAACGCGTTTAAATTCCAAAAATTGTTAATAACAGTTAAACTTAGATTAATAAATATACAATTATGGATTTACAAGAAACAAAACAGATGGTGGCAGATGCCGGCAGACGACTGATCAGAGAGGGTTTGGTTGCTGGTACCTGGGGAAACATCAGTGTCAGAATTGGAGAAGATATGGTAATTACGCCATCAGGAGTGAATTATGAGACTGCAAGTCTTGATGATATGGTGCTTGTCAACATAGAAACCCTTGATTATACCCACGAGCGAAAACCATCCTCCGAGATGAAGTTACATGCCCAGATATACAAGGAGAGAAAGGATATCAATGCGGTGGTACATACACACTCGATGAACGTATCAACTGTGGCTGCTGCAAGAAGAGAGGTACCAGCGATACTTGATGACATGGTTCAAATCATTGGGCCATCAATCAGAGTGGCTAAATATGCTCTACCCTCAACCAAGAAAATTGTCAGGGAAACAGTGAAAGCACTCAGGGGCAGATTTGCAGCACTCATGGCAAATCATGGTGCAATAGCAATTGGTCGGGATCTTGAGGAGGCATTCACTGTTAGCATTATTATGGAAAAAGCATGCAAAGTATTCATTGAGGCAGAATTTTTGGGAGGGGCTAAATCCATAAATAAATTCGAGGCTCATCTGATGCACCAAATCTACCTACGCAAGTATTCCAAGCAAAAATAGACAATATTACTTAATTCTTCTTCTAATTGGGATTGTAATAAAATTTGTAAGTAAAATTCCCAAGAATATTGTGATAATGGATAATCCTGTTTCATTGGTATCACTCAAACTCTGAACTGGTATTGAATTGAGGTCCAAAACAGAGATGTATAGGTTAAAAGATGGAGTATCAAGATCTGCATAGGGAAAATCAGTTGAATCTGAAAATCCAGATATTATCATGTGGTTCTCTGCATTCAGATTCATCCTCCATCCAAAATCATCGCCAGAACCACCAAGATAGCTTGAGAATAGTAACTCTCCATCAGAGTTTATCTTACCAAGGATGATATCACTCTTATCTGAACCCCCTCCTGCATGAATACTCTGGATTGGATTTAGTAATGGAATATTGGAGGATGCAGAATGCCCAGTAAAATAGATATTATCATCTGCATCCGATACAATATCATATCCAAAATCAACGTTAGAACCTCCATAGAAACTACTGAATTCTAGATCTTGTCCATCAGCACTCAATTTAACAATAAAAGCCTCAAATCCTGTGATATCTGATTGAAATTCATTTATTAGTGGAAAATCAGATGATTGGGTCAGCCCTGTTAACAAAATATTATCATCATCATCAAGATTCAGTCCAAATAATTTATCGTCCATAGCACCCCCCAAAAAAGAGCTATAAGACACACTGTAGGCATTTTCTTCAGCAATCAACTTGGTCACAAACAAATCATAATTACCCTGTCCTGTGGCTTGATATGGATCAACCACGGGATAGTTGGATGATTCAGTGTGACCAGCGATTATAATATTATCATTGCTATCCACTATTACCTGTGGAGCATCATCATCGGCATCACCCCCAATATAAGTGGAGAAGATGAGATCTCCATCAGGATCGAATTTGGATACAAATGCATCCTCAGAACCATTGATTGTTTCTTGTATGGGATTTATGATGGGAAAATTTGCTGATGCTGTGTGTCCACTCACAATAATGTTATTCTGAGAATCTGTGGTCAATCCCACACTTGGAAACTCCCCATTTGAACCAAGATAGGTGGAGAATAATAATTCACCATCCGAGCTTATTTTTGTTACAAATATATCATGACCATTTCCTGAGTAGGTATCATTGAAGGCATTGTGAACTGTAAAATTATCTGATGAGGTCTGACCAACAACGATTATATTTTCCTGGGTATCGACAGCAATCTCCAAGCCCCAATCATCACCAGTTCCACCCAAGAAGGTGGAGAAAATGAGATCACCCTGTGGATCCATTTTAGATACCACCACATCATAACCACCACCCAGATGATTATCTTGGATGGCATTTATCATGGGATAGTCATCTGATTTGGATGCACCCGTGATTATCATATTACCCGGGGAATCAAGTGCCACACATCCACCCCAATCAGTTTCTCCTCCACCCAGTATCTTGGTTCCCGTCCAAAGATCAGAATTCAGGGACAGATCTGCAGCTGTGGCATTGTTGGTAAAAATCAATTGAATAGATATTAGTAATAATATTGTGTACCAAGCAAATTTGGTTGGGCTCAGGAAATTACTCATTATATTAGACTCCGTCGAATACATAAAAGTCTTTTTCATCCAGCAATTTTGGCAATATGGGGATTATTATCGTGTAAAAAGGAATGAAATATCTAATTATTCGATATATTGGGTAGCTGATCTCATTAAATTGAGAATTGAAATATTCTCATTTGTTTATAATATCACTATTCAAATATAAATATCAGTCCTAGAAACGCTTAATAAGTAAATTCTGCGATTTACATGTAATTATGACCCGGTTCTCTGATAAGGCAATGGAAGTCTTTGAACAATGGTTCTATCACACAGACATCAAGGAAATGATGAGAATAACTGAGGAACTGACAGATCCTCTGGATATAGCATTTACCAAATTATGGGTTTCATATCGGGAGATAGTATGCCAGGATTATGAATTAGCACTCTCAACTCTGCTTGAGATTGAAAAAATTAATAAGGAATTAAGGGATGAATACATAGGCCTTATACTAGATATTAATTATTGCCTGTACTATACCAGAGTAAATGGTCCAGTGCTAGATCAGAAAAAAGCATATGAGTATTTGAAGAAAATTGAGGAGAGATATCGCACAACAAAAGGAGCAAACGATTTTGAAAAATACATGATTGAGACTGCTTATTATAACCTCAAGGGGATGATAAAATGGAAAATTGAGAATAATATTCCTGGTGAAATAGAATACAGAATAAAAGCCATTGAGAGTAGCAGGCAAATTCCAAAATATGGTGAACATATTGTGATTAATCATGAATTTAATCTAGCAGGTGATCATCTATTAATCGGTAATATTGATGAGGCTGAAGAACTACTTATTAAATACAAAAAAAATATAAAACAAAATTCTAGTTCGATGCTATTTGCATATAGTTTATCAATGGGTATTGAGTATGTAAGGTGTGATTTTGATGAATACGTAAAAATAAATGCCAAAATGATTGACCTTGCCAAAAAAATAAATGATATTTACTGGATAACAGTAGGTTTAACTCATAAGGCAATTTTTCTATATCATGAGGGAAAATATGACGAGGCACTGGAGTATTATAATGAAAGTCTTGAATATAAGAAAGCGTATACGCCATTACATTATTGTAAGGGTAAATACGATATTTTCATGTATCATTACAAATTATATGAATTAAAAAACGAACCCTCATGTTGGGAGAAAGCAAAGGAAACATACAGGGATCTGAAAGAACTCAGTTACAATAATGATAATGCAGAGATTGAATACTATTCATCAACTGCCAGGGCATTGATACTGAAGAAGGGAGATCTTAGGGATAAGGGGAAGGCAATGGATATTCTTGAAGAATTATCTGATTTATACCCAACTAGTCTTCAGATCTCACTCCATCTGATGGAGTTATTGTTCGATGATTATTCATTAAGCGAAAATGAACTAATAATCCAACATATTGACTCTTTGATGGAACGATTAATAAAAACAACTGCATTCTACGGCCCTCTTGAAATTGAAGAATATGTTAAATTTCAGATTCTCGGTGCTAAGTACTATTTTCTTGTGAAAAGAGATCCGGTCAAGGCATTGGAAGTATTAAATACCGCAAAAATGATGCTGGAACGAAACAAGCTTGAACATATGTTAAATCAGCTTAATCTGGAGATAGAGGACATGGAAAATGAACTCACCCGCTGGAATAGTTTGGATCAATCAGTGAAAAAACAGATTAAAACATCAGAAATGAGGAAATATAT
>DAOUUM010000100.1 GCA_030668165.1 Candidatus Heimdallarchaeota archaeon | reverse complement strand
GCCAGGTTGGCTCATGGACTACCACCAGAACTAAGATTACAGCCAGTATGTGAGACCTGTAAACAGAAGGAAAATATCTGTCTACTGGACAAGGGCATTCTCTGTTTGGGACCAATCACAGCAGATGGTTGCAAGGCTGCATGTCCATCCAATAATCTCCCATGCATGGGTTGTTATGGAATGTATGAGGGAGCAAATATCCCTGGATTCATGGCCAAGGGTAAGGAATTGGGATGCTCCCAGGAAAAGATAATTTCCCTAATGAGGACCCACGGAGGGGCCACTATTAATAAAAAGCTCAAGGAGCTGGAACTACTTTAGGAGGATTAAAATGTCACACAGTATTAGAAATATAAGATCAGATAAAATTGCGAGAGTTGAGGGAACAGGAGCCATAGATGTCGAGATTGATGGCGATGTGGTGAACCATGTTCATGTCAATATTCTCGAGGGACCACGATTAGTGGAGAAGATTATAGAGGGCAAATCAATTGAGGAGGTAATTTCTATTGTACCACGTATATGTGCCATCTGTAATCTATCTCACAAATTGGCTTCGATTACAGCCATGAAAAAAGCGACCATGGTAAATCCCACAGATCACGCCTTAAAATTCCAGAGATTAATGCACATGGGAGAGATGATAGAAAGTCATACCCTGCATATCTATCTGCTGGTCTTGCCCGATTTCTTCAAAGTACCCTCCGCAATTCACCTCTTACCCAATCATGCAGCAACTGTAACCGAGGGATTGTTGCAGAAGAAATTTGGTAACAAGATAATGGGATTGGCTGGAGGAGATCGAATCATTCATGGTGAGAATCCACGACCAGGAGGCTTTGGAAAATATCCCACAATTGAGATTCTGGAGGAGATTATCAAAGAATCCAGGGAACATCTGGTAAACGCAATTAAGATTGCAGATGTGGTAGGAGGACTTGAACTAGACAAATCTCCTTCTCTGAAAACTGAGTTCATGTGTACTGATCCCGATGATGGAGAGTATGGTTTCTATGGCAATCATATAATCACCTCAACTGGTAAACGAGTAGCATCTGAGGATTATGATAAGGTATTCACTGAGAGAGTGGTACCACATTCTTACGCAAAACGTGCCCTGCATGAAGGTAAACCTTTCACTGTCGGAGCAATTGCCAGGTGTATATTAATGAAAGATAGGTTGAAAGGTGAGGCTGGTAGATTACTCGAAAAATATTTCAATCAGGAATGGTACAGTAATCCACTATACAACAATATTGCCCAGGCAATAGAGAATGTGTACTCATTTGAGCAGGTACCAATCTATGCCCAGGAACTTATTGATCTGTTAAGAGAGCACCCAGAACCACCAATAATCCCCCCATCCACCCTTACTGGCAGGGGAATTAGCACTGTGGAGGCACCCAGAGGATTGTTGATTCATGATTACACCCTTGACAATGGAAAAATATTGAAATCCAATATTATCACCCCCACGGCGATGAACCTGGATGATATAGAAAAGCATCTCTTTGTCAGCGCGGAAAATCAGATTAGGCAGGGATTGGATGATGAGCAAATAAAGTTCAGTCTTGAGATGATTGTGAGAAGTTACGATCCATGTATAAGCTGCTCGGCTCATATGGTGAATATTAAAAGAAAATAAGTAATCGCTGTAGTCATGGTTGATGAGAAATGTTTATTTATTAGATGAGAGTACTATTAAGTATTGGATGATCAGCTGAGCTGGTCAAATCGATTATTGGACAAAAAAGTGATGATTATGAATGAAGATACTGCCATTGTTGGTTTAGGAAATGTCTACCGAAATGATGATGCAGTGGGAATTGTCGCTGTTAAGAAGATCCAATCCAAGTTAGACGATAAATTCCAGTATTTTTCAGAAGCTGAGAATGATGTTGATTCTATAATTTTGCATCTTGCACTCAATGATGATATTAAAAAAGTAATATTTATTGATGCGGGTGAGATGGAGGGAAATCCTGGAGATTTTCAGTGGATCAAGAGTTCATCAAGTATTGTGAAATCGGTGAGTACACATAATGTGGCCCTACCAGTTTATTTTGAGTATCTGAAAAGTTTTGGTAAAAAAGTTAGATTACTTGCCATTCAACCCGAGATCCTTGGTTATGAAGAGGGCTTATCAAAACCCATTGAGGATTTTATTGATAAAAAATTAGTTAAATTATTTGAGTAATAATTTTGTTGAGTTGAGTATCCCTAATAGATTAGTATACACTTCTCAGCCAAGATTAATGGTGTTAGATCTAAGCACGGATGTTATTGGAATAATCGTATCTACTTGTTAACTTGTTACAGGTTATATAATAAGAAATATAAATAGTGAGTGATTAGAAATTGATTGGTAATTCAGATTTGATAATCATACAAACGATTGAATATGGATAAAAATAATAGGAGAAGGGATTCAATGGTAATAGGTACTCAAAGATGTCAAAAAGTCAAAAACATGTGGTTAATGATCCAGTGAAAGGATTCAAAGAGATATGGCGACAACATCCAGAATGGCAAAACTGGTCCAGTAGTAGTTGGTGGTTTTTTCTATTTTTACCTAAACAGGAGAATGGCTATGGGCCGAAACAAATGATGTTTGCATTTGCATCTCGGAAGGGAGATAAGGTCAGCTTTGACTATAAATGGCACAAAGGTTTGGATTCTGAAAGAGAATTGGGAGAGAAGGAAGAATACATGACCACTATCAGTGGATGGATTAACGATGGAAAGGAGGTGCATGATAGGATAATCCTTGAAACAACAAAGGCCACTCTTTCATTTAAGGAACAGTTTCTTGAAGCTTGGAAGGAGAATGAGGACGGATCAAAATATGGAGCTAGGATTGAATGTTCAAAAAATTCCAATCATGAATTCGGTATAGATGGTGAGATCATTGGCGAAAGGGGTGGTGCAAAATTCAACATATGGAACTCGGGGAAAAACAATCTAGAGAATCCCCAGATCGTAACGATTGCTCCTAAAAAATGGAAATTCGGGGGTGTGCAATATATCCCTTGGCGACGTTTTGCTTTTCAGGGAGAATTCACTAGTCCTGGCGGAACCGAACAATTGGAAGGTATCGGATATTTCCAGAGAGTTCTCATGAATATCCCCATGTTCCCTTGGAGTTGGTGTTATATTGTATTTGAAGATGGGAGTATCTACTCATCGTTCATGATCAATCTAGGTCTCCAAAATTTAAATAGAAAGAAAGGACATTATAGACAATCTATAGAACGATTCAAGTATCATATCAAACCGAGATCCTTCTATTACGATCCAAATACAGGAAAGACATTTCATTTTGATAAATCCAAAACGATACCAATTATACACAAAGAAGGGAATCCTGATTTCTATATTGAAGCCAAGATGGAAAATGGAGATTTTCTACGTTTCAAATTACTGTCACATGGACATACCCAATTTTCGGTTGATCGCAAAATATTGAAAGAGACTATGACCTCTAAATACATCTATAATGAGTATATGGTAAAAGTGAGTAAGCTGATTGGTAAACTTGATGGAAAGAAATTTGACACTCAAAACCACGGACAAGGATGGGGTAATGTTGAATACACTCATGGTATGAGTCTTTAACTAGTATTAATTTTTTTTATAATTCACATTCTATGAAATTATTATCCAATAAATACTGAAGCCTGACTTTTCAGATTGAAAAACGTAAGCATTAAATAAATTCATTTTTACACTATATTCATTGTGATTTTATTAACATGTAATTATTCTATTTCGGGCCTAGTTATTACTTTTCAATCTTTTCCTGATAATGATCTACTTGATTTATTTGACAAATGAAATATAAATCACATTGGATGGTTCTCTAGCCTTCCAATCATTTTCCTCAAAGTATTTTTTTACAAATGGTTCAATGGAACCCGTTATTTATATTTCAATAATCCGAAAAGTATTCCCACTTATTGGAATTACAATACATTTATATATATTACCCTTCTGGCACTACACGATGTTAAACATGAAATTACTTCATTTAACACTGTTTATAACTGTACTATTGTTATCTAACAATGCTACATCTAGCAATTTATCCGAAGCCATTCCGGTTAATGATTTACCATCGACAGATATTATAGTTGCTGAAACCTTAGCTCTGGATGAAAATTTTGGTTCTGATGATATATGGTCTGATAATCACTGGTCTCGTAGTGGAGAATACTATTTGGTGGATGAAACAAATGGATGGTTACATAAAGAGACAGCAGGAACATACGAAGATTGGGTTATGTACACTGATTATTTCACTGTACCTCTGAGTATAGAATTAAGTGGTAGATTAACCAGCGGCGGTAGAGATTATACATCACCAGGAATACGATTATATATGCAAAATGGATCAATACTTGGCTCAGGAGTTTATAATTCCGCAGGAGAATGGTGGACTTTAATGGATAGTCGTCCCTAGAATACTTATGGACCAAAATCAGAAGGCGATTGGTTCAGTTGTAGAGTTAATGTGGATGTAGATAGTCAAGAACTCTATGCAAAAGCGGAAGCAGATGCAGATTGGATCCTAATCGGAACAACCAATAAGTATTTTTCAGACTTGAATGTTGAAGCAATCGGCATGTATGCCTCTTGGGATGCAATTATAGATATTGATTATTTGAAAATATGGAGTGAAGTGGTCACGCCCGAAGATGTCGATACTAATACTGTTGACACAACTACCACCTCCATTTATGCCACTATAGAAGATACACCACTCAATCCAATATTTAGTTTATGTGCATTAATGCTTTTACCTATTATTAAAAAAAGAAAATAATAATGTAATGTTAAATAATTAATTTAATATTGGTCTCTAACCACTCAACAGTGTCCTTGATAGATTCCTCAATTGTTCCTGCCAACCCAACCAAGCTTTTCTAATCTCGAGGCCAACCATCACCCTCGGTATATTCCTTTGCCTGCTGTGTGGTGACCAATGGGGCTTTTCCGAATAATCTGGCAAAGAATGAACTTAATCTTGCATAGAATATGAAAAGTCCCTTTCCCATTTTTAGCCTGGGCTTTTTGACATGAGGACCATATTTTGCCACTAAATCGATGATCTCACGCATCGTATAGGGTCTGGTTGCAGTTATATATCTGCCTTCAGCATTATTATCCTCATATACAATAATCTGAGCTTTTGCAATATCTCTCACATCAATTGGATTGAAAGTAAGAGGTGGTATAATTGGAAGATTATTCGTTAATATATCATTTATCACCTTGGTACTCGGGGTAAATCTATGAAAACCCGGACCCAAAATCATTCCAGGGAAACACTTACCATATTGATTCCATTCTCCTTTGCAAATTCCCAGGCCTGTTTCTCAGCCCTGTACTTTGCAATTGAGTATGGTATTTTGGTATTCACATTCCATGAGTTTTCATCCAGAGGATGATCCTGTGTTGATGAATTTCCCATGGCTATGGTACTTGAAGTATATACAACCTTATTTATACCATTTTCCTTAGCAGCCTTCAATGCATTCAATGTTCCCTCCACAGTGGGTTTGATTAGATTCTCTTCTGGATCCTTCACAGAAAATGCAAAAAATGCTGCAACATGGAATATTCCACTCACTCCTTTACTTGCATCTATCATCTGATCAAGGTCTGTGATATCACAATTTATAATTTCAACATTATCCAATGCTCTGAGATGTATTGTTTTGATCTCGTTATCTTTATCTCTGACTCCTGCTCTAACCATATATCCACTTTCTACCAATAATTTTGTTAAGTTGTATCCAAGATGACCATTTGCACCTGTTACTAGTACTTGCTTGCTCATAATTAATCACATCTTGTTTTCTATTTTTAGAATAACTGTATATTATTTTACAATAACCACTTAAAAATGAAACTCTAGATATTTATCCTGAACTAATTTTATTGTAAATAATATTGTTTTATTCTATTTTTGATACAAAATAGTTTACAATAATTAAATAACTAAATATCAGATGGTTATGACCTAAAATATTCAAATTAAATTTTAAAATAAAGTAATTACAATAGTGTAATACAAGAATTTATATCAGAATAACTTTATATTTATATTATGGCACATTATGAACCCAAGTATCAGGAGATTGGCTATGATCTGGAGAGTCTGTTTGAGCTGAACCTGAAGGATTTACTAATTTTGCAACAATTGAGCAAGTACACAGGTCCAACCCTACGATTCACAATTTTGGAAGATATCAATGCGCAGCTACCTGAAAGTAAACAATTTACCTCAACTAAGTTCTATTATGCCCTAGATCGATTGGAAAAACTTGGATATATCACATCTGAGGAAGGTGATAAAAAAAGGACCATGATGATTGAGAAAACCCTGCTTGTTGATCTTGGACTGGATTCTCTTTTCAAATCACTGATCTCTGCCAAGTTTGATTTTCTATCCCTGTTCAAGGAGTTAATCCCCAGGATAGCAGAACAGTTTGAGCTAAATTTTCCCTTGAAAAAATTGCTAGTGGTTATTCCAGAATACGAGAAGGTGATTGATACCAGAAAGATTGAATTACTGAGTAATCTGACTGAGGATCTTTTTGTTATGACCTCTGATGAACTGTACCAACATTATATGAAGAAAAACAGGGTCAAAAAAATCAGACAAACAACTATTATTGAGAATCAAATCAGAGAACCCAATGACTTCTTTGATCTCTGCATCTATCTTAGCTTTGATTATGAGTTCAATTACAAGTCTGATGAGGAGGGACTACAATTGATCAAAGAACTGATGAGAATTACCAAGGTAAATGGCCTATTACTCCTGACCGGATTCCTTGATTATCAGAGATCCAGTCATTTTGTACTCGAGAGCATATACAACCAGGTTGATATGCTTCCGATCTTCAATCCAGAGAATACCAAAGTTATGAACGAATTAATAAAAACAAATATGTCAGATTATCCACAAGGAGATATCAAAAGAAAAGGATTGTTAATCAACTGGATAATCAAAAATCGATAAAATAGTGCTTAGAGCATTAATAATTGAGGTTTTGTAACTTATTACTTTATTTTTATCAATGAAATAACAGTTACAGACAACATAATTAATCCAAGTTTGTAGATAATAAATTATGAGGGTAGACAATCACTTGTTACTAGTTATGTCTGCAACCCTACTTGTTTCATTAATGCCCATAACAATGTTCCTAGATATGGTTGACATGTTATCGATGAATAATATAATAATGATGGTCGTTATGTCATTATTTTTTGCAATGGGCTGCTTTTATATTGTGTTCATCACAATTCTATTCATAGAAAAACCAGACAATTATGATACTATTAAATTCAAATTTAAATGGGCAAAAATCACTAGCTTTACAATAATAATCCTACTACTTTTAACACCTATGACCTATATGTTCATTCTGGGAGATGATATGGGTACGATCATATCTAATAATTTCTTAGTATATTTTATTATTTTATATTTGATTGGTGTAGTCACAGCGGGGGTAATTGTTGAGTATAAAATAATACGACCACTAAAATCATTAATGATTACAGATTCAACATATCATCAGGTGGAGATTGATCCCACAATTAATTTAATTGGATCTATATATATGAAAATGAAAAATTTAGAAACTATTCAAATTTTCAGTATGATTGTGATTGTTGTTAATACCTTTGTTTGGAGATTTGTATCACTGCCAGAAACAAATTATTTCGAAATATTGACGATAATTAAATTAACAATACTATTTATTGGTGCTGCAATCTTCACCACAACATCGTGTGCCTTAATAAATTAGTACAGAGCTATCTATTAATGAAATACCTGCAAAGGAAATAATCAAATTTAAAATAGAATTGATTTTATTGTTGAAAATTTAATTATATGTTAGTAGATTTATTTATGAAATTAATTATTTATTGTTTAATTATATTGTTATCTTAATCCCTGTAATTAGATAAATAGGAATTTACTAAATTGCTGAACTTGTCTATTTTTTCTGTGTTGTCTTCTCATCATGTCATCATTTGCCCTCTGTGAGGTATTTGTTCTGATTTCATTGTTTTTTCTTCTTTGAAGTATGTTAAATATGTTTTTAATATTGCTATATTGCATCTTAATATCACCCTGTGGTGGTTGCTGATGTAGTTTCAGCTGTTCAGAATTCGTTTTCGGGAAATCAGGTTTAATTGATATTCTTTTTGGTTATTCTAATGAAAGTCGTTATTTCTAAGTTTCTTCCTATAATATATATGATCTTTTTAGTATTTATACCTATAGATAAAATCGCTTATAGACACTTTCAACTAATGAATGTAAATATTATTTACTCTGTCTTTTTCTCACAACAAATATTACAAGTCCCAAAACTACAAACGTAAAGAAAATGGGGGTATCTGTTGTATTGGTGATATCTGTGG
>DAOUUM010000045.1 GCA_030668165.1 Candidatus Heimdallarchaeota archaeon | reverse complement strand
TTGAATATTCTAATGGAATATGATATTATAGATCTAATCTATGAAGGCAACACGTTTGATGTTCAAATTATAGAAACATCTAAATTAAAACAGTTATATTCAAGCCTTAATCTTAGGGATTCATACGTTGGATTTTCAAGAGAAGTGAACATTGATCACCTAGAGTGATATCTAATAACATCTTTTAAATTGATAAAATAGAAATTAAAGGTCTCTAACCTGTTTTGAATATAAATTCAATTTATTACTGTATTTTGATTTACAGGCGAAAAGAATATAGATGTGTATTCAATACTAGCAATATGGCATCTACGATTAAAGAAAAAGATACTCACCTTAGATATGAGGACAAACCTTGGGTGAATAATTACTCACCAAATGTACCATCATCTATCGATTATCCAAATCAGAGTGTTTATGATTTTCTTGAAACAGCAGCCAAAGATTATCCTGATAAGACTGCAATTATTTTCTTCGATCGTAAAACAAATTATAGAGACCTCTATGATAAGGTAGCTAGAATAGCTAGTGCATTAAAATCCATGGATGTTAAAAAAGATGACCGAGTTGCGATCTTTCTCCCCAATATACCACAATTCGTAATTTCTTTTTTCGCAATCCAGAAATTAGGTGGAATTTGTGTCACCTTTAATCCACAATATAAAGAATCAGAGCTTCTTCACCAGATAAACGATGCTAATATTGAAGTCGTGATTTGCCTTGATTATGTAATGTATCAAAGGGTGAAAGGGGTAAAATCCAAAACAGGTCTAAAGCATGTGATTGTCTGTAATGTAAGATCAGAACTATCACTTAGCAAAAAAATACTTGGAACAATCACTGGAAAGATACCCTTACCAAGATCAATTGATAAGACAGATTACCTATTCGACAATTTAATAAAAGAGTACAAGCCAAATGATGAGATTCCAATTGTAAATGCTCATAATGATATGGCAATAATTCAGTATACAGGAGGTACTACTGGCGTTTCAAAGGGAGCCATGTTAACACATCGTAACCTTGTATCGAATGTCATTGCCCTTAATCATTGGATACAACCTACTATGCAGATGGGAGAAGAGAAGTTCGTAGCAGTTGTTCCCCTATATCATGTCTATGGACTTGTAACTTGTATGATTTCTGCCGTCTCCCTTGCCAGTTCATTAGTAATTATCCCCAACCCAAGAGCTGGAAGACCAATGTTTCAGGATTTGCTAGAGACACTTGGCAAGCAAAAACCAACAATATTTCATGGGGTTCCCACTCTTTATCTAGCCCTCTTGATGCATCCCAAAATTAAAGATTATAATTTGACTAGTATTCGTGCATGTATCTCAGGATCAGCTCCACTTCCAATTGAAATAATGAAAAATTTTGAAGAGTTGACTGGCGCAAATGTGGTGGAGGGATTTGGTCTAACCGAAACTTCTCCTGTCACACATGTAAATCCAGTTGCACCAGGGGCACTAGTAAAGCCCGGTTCGATAGGTTTACCTTTTCCAGATACCGAGATAAGGATCTTTGATCCTACAGACAAGGAAAAAGAATTAGCCTATGGTGAGGAGGGTGAATTGGCAGTTAAGGGTCCACAGGTTATGAAGGGTTACTGGCGACAACCTGAAGAAACCGCTGATGCTATGAACTCGCAAGGATATTTCTTGACAGGAGACATTGCTGTAGCTGATGAAGATGGATACTTTACCATCACTGATAGGAAGAAGGATATGATAAATGCAGGGGGATTGAAGATCTACCCGAGAGAGGTGGAAGATATTCTTTATGAGCACCCAGCAGTCATGGAAGCAGCAGTGGTTGGAGTGCCGGATTCTTACAAAGGGGAAACCGCAAAGGCGTTTATTGTATTCAAGGATGGTGAAACCGCTTCCAAGGAGGAACTGGCAGAATTCTGTAAAACTAGAATGGCCAAGTACAAGGTGCCCAATTACTACGAGTTCACAGATGAATTGCCCAAATCTGCAGTTGGAAAAATCCTGCGGAGAGTACTACGTGATAAAGAATATCAGAAGTCAAAGAAAAAAGGAAAAATATAGAAATTCATAATATTTATTGAATATCGTAATTATTATATACTAAAATATAAAATTTCGTAATGAACCTATGACAGTGACAACATTTTCGTAGGAAAGAATTTGATAATCGCATAATTAATTTCATTTATGTCAGAAGCAGTTTTAAAGGTTGAAATAATTGACGTGTACCTTAAAGGAAGATAAACTATGAGAAGAAATTATCACATATTAATGGTTATGCTACTAGTAGTATCTACAGTATTTGTATTTACTCCTGAGGTAGCATCAGCTGCAAATCCAGTTATTAAGATAGGATCCTTAGGTCCCTTTGGAATTCCTGTTGGAGTGGATATGCAGAACGGAGCTAGACTAGCTGTGGATGAAATAAATACCGCAGGTGGAATTGAAATAACATCGGATACATACGATTTTGAGATGATAGAGGAGACTACTTCTGGTTCAGATGGATTGCCAGATCCTACAGTGGCAGCAACAAATTTACAGAAATTAATCGTAAGTGATGGTGTTGTAGCAGTTTTGGGTGGTTTCAGAACCGAAGTGGTACTTGGTGCAGTACAACCAACAATTAATGCTACACTTACCCCATTCTTAGGAGTTGGATCAACAGCCCCTATAATAACTGAATTTTACTACCGTATTGGGCCACCAAATGGTACAACTTTGGCTCGAAATTTAATTGCTCTCTATGGAACCCACCTTTTACCTAATTTCGGAGTAAAAAATGTGGTGGTTGTTAGAGAAGATGCTGCCTGGACTGAAGCAATTGCAGCATCAGCTGCTGGAGCATTAAAAGCGTATTTCAATGTCACTGCTAATATTACTATGATCGCACCCATACCAGAGACTGCAAGTGGTTCAGATGTGGCTGCTGCATTAAATCCATTGGTATCATCAACAGATGTAGATGCAATTATGACACTATTTTCTGCGCCAGTTGGAAAAGCTGTGACTGAACAGTGGGCTGCCTTGGATCTTAATGAAAATATGCTTCTAGCAGGTATTAATGTGGCAGCACAAGATAGTGAGTATTTTGTCAATACTGGCGGTGCCGCTGCTGGTGAAATTGCGGTCGAAAATGCTCCGCCCGGAGTAAATCCCACAAACACCTCTCAAGCCTTCCGGGATGCGTATGAGGCAATTTATAATGAACAACCCACCTATACCGCATTTGCTGCTTATGATGCAGTATATATCATTAAGGATGCTATTGAAAGGGCTGATGGGTTCACCTCTGCAGATATTCAATCAATGCTTCCATCCACAGATTATTGGGGAGTGGCTGCAAGGTATAAATTCACCTCAGAATCAACAGCAGGACAGTTAGCCAGTCCAGCTGTACCTGAAGCATTTAAGAAGTACAATAATTCTATTGCCCATGATCTATATACTCCTAGTACAATAGGAGTGTCAGGATTCCCCTATTCACAGTTATACTTTGCACAGTGGAGAGGTAATGGTACTAAAGCTGCAATCTGGGCTGCCACAAATGTTGGATACACAGCTACTGAAGCACCCCCATATGTTGTAGAAACCACGAGTGATACAACAACATCAGATACAGTAATAGAAACAACAACCGATTTAACTTCAGATACAGGATTATTCCCAGTATTTGAACTGTACATGGCAATATTCGCAGCTTTCTCAATGGCATTATCTAAGAAGTTTAGAAAGCGTGAAATCAAGAGCTAGGTCAGAGTTTTGTTTATAAAGACAATAAAAATACAAATTTATAGAATAATTAGGTGAATATATTGACTCAAGAAAATACTGATAAATCAATTATACAGAAATTAATTAATTTCTATGAACTTCACTTGAAGGAGAAGGAAAATCTGGGATCAATTGTTTTCCTAATTATACTATTTCCAGGATATTTGATATATATTAACATAAAATTTGAATCCGATGTGGTCATCAATGTTATAGCTTCAGGTCTTGTACAGGGTGCTTTTTATGCGCTAATTGCTGTAGGATTTGCCATTATTTTTGGGATCGCAAAAATGTTTAAACTATCAATTGGAGGATACTTTGTTTTGGGCGCCTATGCTGCATTTTGGTTAAACAAAATATTTTATTTACCTACAAATGACATCAATTCAACAGGAATCACTGATTTTTCTTCCTTTATGTTCAAAATGTTAATCTATTTACCAATAATTCTATTTTTGGCTTTCCTAATCATCTATATCTTACTTTGGGGGATTAAATTTGGAGGGTTAATTCTTATTTTGAATCTTGTGGTTTTTGTTATCCAGAGAGAATTATTGGTTTCAAATTATAATTCTTATAATCTTGAAGCCACTGTTTTGGCTGCTGTGATACTAGATGGGATTCTAGCAGCGGGTTTAGCTCTAATATACCTTGAATTGTCAAAGAAACAGGTTATAATATCGATCCTATCTTTAAATATCATTTCTCTTATATTGAACGCATTTGACACTTTTCCAAGATCTCCTGCAGTCTATGTATCAATATTTCTTCTTTCTGTATTATTCGTATCAACCATAGCGATGATAGTTGATAGGTATATATTGGAGAGAGCTAGAGCAAATCAAACCAATGTATTGATAATTACATTTGGAATAGCTCTTCTTATTCAAAGTGTGATTCCTTTATTCAAATATCCCGACAATGGTCAGTTTATTGAATTTGGGATCGACCCGAAAAATCTCGAGGGGATAGTTCCAAAATACGAGAATTTTATTATTTTAGGACAACCAATCCAATCTATTAGGATTATCGCAGCTGTACTGGCAATACTGTTCCTAATCATGATTTATCTGTTCATTAAGTATACTCCGATGGGAAGGGCAATGGAAGCAGTTTCAGAGGATCCTGAAGCCGCATGGTTAGTTGGAATTAATGTTCGTAAGGTATATCTAATCTCAGCTGGTTTGGGAATGGGTTTGTCAGCTGCAGCAGGGGTTATTACCTCTCCTATTAGCGCAACTCCGTCTTGGAGTGTGTATATGGGATGGACCCCTTTGATATTCGCTATCGCAGTTGTGACACTAGGTGGAATTGGCAGCATACATGGAAGTGCAATAGCTGGATTTATTGTTGGTTTCACAGAAGTAACTATTGCTACGACAAATATACAGTTGAGTAAGATAGTACCCCTTATAGTTATTTTTCTTATAATTCTGGTTCGGCCCAATGGATTATTTGGAGTAGAGGAGGTAAACGAATGAAGATCAAATGGTCCTATTATTTTGATGAGATTAAATCTAGAAAGTTTTACATCTTTGGATTTTTATTACTTATTTCGATAACTTCCTTGGATCAATGGATTATCATAGGTTCCACAGTAACCCAGGGACAAGAATTATCTATAATCCCCTCAAATATTAATCTAGCAATTATCCTGCAAAAAGCAGCAGTTTTGGTTATTTTTGCAGCTTCATGGGATCTGTTATCTGGGTATAGTGGGCAGGTATCCTTTGGGCATGCATTATTCCTAGGTATGGGTGCTTATCTCTCCGCGATGATAAAAATAGGATCAAGCCTTACATTCGGTAATGAGTTTACCGTCTTTCCTGGACTGCCAGATAACCCTCATGTTTTTTTCGGGATTAACATAGATCTGAGTGTCCTTCAATCCATTTTATATGCAGCCCTGCTGGTTTCTCTATTTGCTCTAGTCCTTGGGGCATTGACTCTCAGGATGAAAGGTCCTTATTTCGCACTGGTTACACTTGTATTGCCACTAATTGCACAGATCCTTGTGACCAAAATATGGGGTGATTACACCGGGGGTGATGGAGGTATCTCGATTTTTAACACAGGTCAGCTAATATCCAATCCGATAGATACTGACATAAGTGGTTTGGAATTATTCAGCCTCAAGATTGAGCAATTATATTCCGTTATACTCGTAATAGCCATTTTATCCGTTGGTTTCATGTATTTTCTTGCTAGATCCAGATATGGTTTGGTTTTAAGGGCAATTAGGGAAGATGAGCTTGCTGCGACCTCATCAGGAATAAATCTCAATTTTTATAAATTGTCAGTGTTTATTATTAGTAGTTTTTTTGCAGCGATAGCAGGTGGTTTATTTACACAAACACTTGGAACTGCTTCCTCATCAATTTTTGATGCTGAAAGAAGTTTTGAAGTTATTATTTTTACCATACTGGGAGGTATTGGTACTATTGCGGGGGGTGTAATTGGTACTTTCGTCTTGTTCTTTGCCATTAGCATATATATTGACAAGGGATTTGTAGATATCCCAACAATTGAAGTATTAATTTTTGGGATTATCCTTATAATTGTACTTAGATACCTACCAAGAGGGTTAGTTAATGCGAAACCACAATTAAGAAATGCCCTTTTCTTTGGAACATTCTTTTCAATTCTTACAGCATATTATGATACCGGGGTTTTGTGGCCATGGATGTCTGATAGGATAAATCCTGCTATTTTCTTGGAGAATCTATTTGGGGAAAATGAAAAAGGACTTTTCGGTCTAAATATTCTTGTTGTTCAAGGAAGAATGATCCTATACTTCATCCTTAGTACAATTGCTGGTTATTATGGTCCAGAAAGTCTACAAAAAATAAGGTTGAAATTATGGGGAGTATGGCCCAATCTTGGGAAATTTGACCCACCAAAGTGATGCTTATGAGTGAAGTAAAAGAAAACTCTAAAACAATCCATTCGGAGGAAAATATTATACTCCATGTCAAGGGATTGACTAAAAAATTCAATGAAGTAATTGCGGTTAATGATGTTGATTTTCATGTGATTGAAGGTGAAGTA
The DNA here is from genome assembly GCA_030668165.1 of Candidatus Heimdallarchaeota archaeon. GTDB lineage: Archaea > Asgardarchaeota > Heimdallarchaeia > Heimdallarchaeales > Kariarchaeaceae > JAJRQD01. Next base: position 5,733 of record DAOUUM010000045.1, on the reverse strand, counting down.
TTAGGTATTATTGGTTCTAATGGTTCAGGTAAAACCACACTTTTTAATTTGTTATCAGGTGTTTTGGATCCTACAAATGGGAAGATATTTGCCTTGCAACAAACAAAATTCAAATTTCATGAAATTTATGACATAATTAGAAATAAATTTAGAGAGAAATTAAATTTCGGGAATAAAATAGGGGTAAATATCTCAGGCTACAAACCTCATACAATTCTTAATAAATTTGGGATCGTTAGAACCTTTCAAATTGTTAAACCCTTCAAATATATGACATCGTTGGAAAATGTAACCGTTCCCAATATTCCAAGATTTACATTTTCAAGTTCAACAAAACTAAAAACTGAGAGTATGCGATCACTTCTAGCTGTTGATCTAGGAGAAAAACAGAAATACCCAGCTATTATTTTACCTCATGGAGACTTAAAGAGGCTTGATTTTGCTAGGGCAATGTCAACAAAACCAAAAATATTACTTCTAGATGAACCCTTTAGTGGTTTAAGCTCTCAAGATGCCTTCAGAGTAACACAACTTATTAAAAATACAAATAAGGAATATGGAGTGACAATTATAATAGTTGAGCATAAATTAAAATTATTGGCTAATCTTGTCACTAGAATAATGGTTCTAGATCAGGGAAGAAAGATTGCTGAGGGTACTCCAAAAGAGATATCCAAGAATAAAGAAGTTATTGCAGCATACCTAGGTAAGGAGGCATCCCAAATTGCTTGAGATTAAAGACTTGAGTGTTCATTATGGTCGTGCAATTGCCCTTGCATCGATTAATTTGGAAATTAAATCAGGAGAGTTCATTGCTGTTATCGGACCCAACGGGTCGGGTAAATCAACTCTGCTTAGAGCAATTAGTGGTCTAGTAGAGCTAGAACGAGGTACGGTACACTACAATGATGAATTGCTTGTTGAGACCACAAATTCCAGATATAAGAAAATGGGGCGTAATAAAACCCTCCTACCGCATGAAATCGTGAAACGAGGAGTCGTACACTGTCCTGAGAGAAGACGACTGTTTCCTAAACTTACCCTAAAAGAAAATTTAATGCTTGGTGCCTATCTGTTCAAAGATGAAGTGGAGGAGAATGAACGAAGATTTCAGGATGTCCTTGAACTGTTCCCTGCACTTAAGGATCGATTACATGAAGAAGCTGGAAATTTTTCAGGGGGCCAACAACAGATGATTGCTATAGCTCGATCATTAATGGGTAGACCAAAAATCCTAATGCTAGATGAACCCAGTTTAGGATTGGCACCGATAATTAGGAGTGATATAGTAGATAGAATTAAGGAAATAGCCAAGCAAGGAACGACTATCCTGCTAATAGAACAAGATGCTAGACTTGCCTTAAGCGTCGCTGACAGGGCTTATTTACTAGAAGATGGAGTTGTTGCCAGTGAAGGACTTTGCTCAGAAATGATTGAAAATGATTATATCCATGAAACTTATCTTGGTTTTTCATAATTTGCAATTTGGTCGGAAATAACTAGATTTTAGATATACATCCTCTCACTAATATCGATTTTCAATTATTATTTTGGTTAAATTATTCAAAAGAAGCTGATTCTGGCACTATTTTCTTAAACATTAATTATAAATAATACATATGTCAGATGATCTACCGAGAAAAGGTTCCACCATGTATAGTATCATGAAAGGAGAAAAAAATTCAAGAAACAAGGCAATTAAAAGATTTAAATTTTGGAACAAGTGGTTCATAATACCTTTGTACAGGGCAAACATACTACCTCTATTTTTTGCAGGTAAAATCTTATTATTATTGCAAACAGTTGGACGCAAATCCGGTCTAAATAGGTATTCTCCTTTAGAATATCGAAAAAGAGGTGAGGATTTCTATCTTTTTTCATCCCGAGGTAAGTCCTCTGACTGGTATAGAAATATGATCTCTAATATGGACAGGGTTAGAGTTAAGAAGGGATTCAAGTGGTCTGATCCTAAAATTGAGATTGTTAGTGATTTGGATCAAAAGAAAGAAATTATGATCTGGTACGTAGATTCATACCCTGGTGCCTCAAAAATGCTGTTTGGATGGAATAAGCAAGTTGATTCGATTGAGAGCACGGATTTGGATGGCATCACTGGTTTTATTGAGATTGTAAAATTGAATTTATGAGCACACAGTACCATATCCTTCAATTAGAGTCTTAAAGTAGAATAATCCTGATATTTGAGCATAAAATCACCATTATTTGTCTGATAATTGACAATTATTTTTTTTGTGAGTAATAAGTTTTGGTTACAAACTTAATGGTTATTTAATGGGATCGTGATAGTCAACTGTGAGCGATAGAGGGTCTAAGATCTATGTGCAGTATATCTCATTACTTGTAATCCATTTTGCAAATCACATTCTGCATTACACGCTGCCAGTACTAATCCTCTATATTCGAGAAGATTTTAGTTTGAGTTATACACAAGCAGGGCTTTTATGGAGTGTATTGATTGTTGTTATGACTGCATTCTCATTTTTGATAGGTCTAATTTCAGATAGTTCTTCAAAAGTTAGGTACATAATCATTTTTGGTGGACTTGGTATAATGTCCCTTACATGGTTTCTAATAGCAGCTTCCTCCACCTTTACTCATCTATTACTCCTATTCGCGTTGTTTGGATTTGGAGCTAGTGCATTCCATCCCCCTGCAATGGCCATTATGACTGAAATGTTTGAGGAGAATAAAGCTAAAGCATTATCTGGAAACATGGTTGTTGGTATGATTGGTACTGCCGTGTCACCTTTTATTTTTGCCATACTAATTATATTCATTGGTGATTGGCAAACAGTAGCCTTGACGATTGGATTCTTTGGAGTTGCCATTGGGATAATAACGTTTATCGGTACAATCATGATTGGATATGCTGATGAGAGAGAATTGTAAAACAAAAATAACAACAGTTTCAGAGAAAATATTGATCTCCGATTTTTGGCCAGCCCTCTAATATTGGTTCCATTGCTATTCATCTCTATAAGATCGAGTATCAATAAAACCAGTAATATGTTCACTTCCATGCTCTACTTTGACTATCTGGGTTTAAACGAATATGAGGCAAGTATTGCCACAGCCATTGTCATAGGACTATCTTCACTATTTATCATAGTAGGAGGAATTATCTCAGATAAATATCGTCCTAGAACTTCCATAATTATTTCAAGCATCGGTGTTTTTATTGGTGCAACTGCCCTGGTATTCATCTCAGATTTTGGAGACTTGATCTCTTTCAGCACCTTTTATTTCATACTTAATGCCTCATATTTCATTGGTACTCCAGCCACAAGTGCGATGCTGGCTGAACGGGTTTCACCAGAGAAACGTGGTAAAATTTTCGGAGCTCTTTTCTCCTTGGGTCAGGTTTTATCTGTAGGTACGCCCGTTCTATTTGGGCATATCAACGATACCTATGGCATTATTATGGCATTTACATTCATTTTATCCCTTGCTGTAATTGCATTAATCATTGGTGTCTACATTTACTTGAGTGATAAAAAACTTGATATCTCGGGTAGTAATTGAATTGTAAACTACATATTGATATTCTTCAAAAACTGCAATAATAAAATCTCCTACAAAAAAGTAAATAAGAATGGCAGAGAATTATTTTTTAGTGCTAGGGATTGATGATAAAACCTATTATTCTATAATCGGAATAATTGTATTCTTCACAGTTATCACTGTTATCTATTACTATCGAAGAAGTAAATATGAGAGAGAGCCCATTTATATGATATTTGTTGCATTTATGCTAGGTTTGGTCTCAACAATTCCTGCTTTATTCATATCCATAATCTTCGCACCGTTAACAAGCGATCCATTTTTTTTCAGTTCAGTTATGGTTCCAATTATAGAGGAAATGAGTAAATTTGTTTTTATTCTCCTTCTCATGAAATCAAAACATTTTGATGGTCCGATGTCTGGTCTTGTTTATGGAGCAATGATTGGAGCTGGGTTTTCTGCTGCTGAGGATTTCATTTATGGAGTCATTTACACAGGGGGAAGTATAGGTGTGACCTTTGCAAGATCAATCATTCAGATAATCGGGCATCCTCTGTTTACCGGAATTGCTGGTATTGGAGTAGGTATGGCCAAAGTTCAAACTAACAAATTATCTAATGCTAATTATTTCTCTAAGTTACCAAAAGCTATGCTATTACACGGAATATGGAATGGTACGGCTGCATTGGTGCCTCCAGTGTTATTGATTCCTGTCCTGATACTCATCGGGATAATTTTTATAATGACACTGAGAAATGAGATAAATATTGCTCTAAAACTAGATCATCAATTATATGAGACTGGACATTATCACAAGAAAAATGTATATTCTGAGGATGATGAATTATATATTATCAATGCTGAACAATTTCAGTGACAAAATATAACAAATTAATTCCTAATTATTCATAATTCACTTAGTAATTTCCCAATCTCATAAAATATTGCCTAATTGATCTGGTTTATTAATGTATGTGCAAATTGCACGGTATGAACTTCATGAAACAAAATATTAAAACTATAGTAATAATTGGTATTCTTGTAATTGCCACCGGAACAGCCATAACTGTATCGCTTATGGATACTGAAGATATTATCACTATTAACCTTTTGAACAATGCAGGTGTAATGATAGAAGCAGATGATACCAGAATATATATTGATCCATATGGTTTACCAGCAGATTACTCTGAATTTCCTGCTGATGCTATTCTGATCACTCATGATCATGGTGATCACTATGATCCAAGCTCTATTGATATAATAAAATCTGACGAAACAGAATTTTACTTTCCTCAAATTATGAGAAATCAAATCACTGAATACAGTGCGATAGCTGTGGTGCCCGAAGATACATTTTCAATAAATGATTTTAATATTAGATGTTTTTATATGTATACAATACCTGTTCCTGGCTATGGATCTAGTCACCCAGTAGAAAATAATTATACAAGCTATATCATAGAATATAATGATTTTAGCATATTCCATAGTGGAGATTCTTCAAATATTGATGAGTATGAGCAAATTGCTGGAGAAATAGATCTTGTACTTCTTCCTTTAGGTCCAGGATGTCAAACGATGACTGGATTAGATGTAGTTGCAGCAATTCAGCAAATCGAACCCAGTTATTTCATCCCCATTCACTTCTCAGATGAACAAAAAGACATTTTTATTGAAGATTACAAGGCCAATGTTGAAAGTTGTGATTGTACATTTTTAGATTTGGATTATTTCGAAAGCTTTGAAATTTAAAAGGTTAATTACAGTCCTATTTCTTGGATAACTAAGGTGTTAACAATTTATCTTGACACGGTTTCAAATGTTAATTATTTCCGTTCAAATCTTTATTATTGCTATTTCATTTCTTGAGAGCATCACGTGAATAATTCTCTTGTATTTAGATTCCCGAAGTGAATCAGTCCAACGAAAGGATTATTATTAACTAAATTAAGTAATAATCATGAATGTCGAAATACTTAATCTTTACAGCAACGAAGCTCCCTCTAATTCAGAATTAAAGGGAGATCATGGTCAGAGTTTTCTCTTCAGAACGGAGGATCAACAGATTCTAATGGATGTGGGTGCCAAAGGTGATATTCTCCTACATAACATGAAATTACTGGGCATAGACCCAAATGAAATTAACAAATTGATCCTCTCACATGGGCATTACGATCATACTGGGGGACTTCCAGAGTTCCTTGATTC
>DAOUUM010000180.1 GCA_030668165.1 Candidatus Heimdallarchaeota archaeon | reverse complement strand
CATCATTATTCTCAATCTTGTCATAGATAGTTGCGAGGTGTAGCATCTCCACCCTACAGGGTAAGCACCATGTTGCCATCGCATCAACCAGCAGATATCCACCATAATCTGAAAGATTTACAGATTCTTCTGTGGTCAATGTAAAGGTGATCTCATTGATGGCTCCTGCAGATTGAAAACTAATCAAAATAATTATCAAGGCCGAAATTATGTGCTTGGATCCCTTCATAGTAACCTACTATGAATCGGATATTAATATATTACCTTCTGCGGTTTTTACATAATAAATCACAGGAAACAAAGATACCAAATTCTAACCCAATTAGTTAATTGGATTTAAGATTAGGATTTCGTAATCTGTTAATATTGGTCTAATTTTATTATTAACTGGTATAATTACCTAGATTTTCCTTCTTTATCTTGTAACATTACTTTAATTTTAAATTATAGTTGTCAGAGCACTACTTGTATGGAATTAGCAGAGATTACGAAGATCGTTGATGATAAACTTGCACAGGGAATCATTGATGGAACGAACATAGGGAATGAGATGCGTGCCAAGATGAAGTTGGAGATTGAGGAGAAGGGATTAAAACCATATCTAGTAACGCTTCTTGTAGGTGAGGACGAGGCCTCCAAAGTCTATGTTAACTTCAAGGAAAAGGCTTGTAATGCTATAGGTATCAAGAATAATGTCTTCAGAATGTCCAAGGACACCACCGAGGAGGAACTCTTTGCCAAAATAGATGAACTTAACAAGAATCCAGAGGTTGATGGTATCCTACTCCAACTACCACTTCCATCTCATCTCAAGGAACAGGATGCCACCATGAGAATATCTCCTGACAAAGATGTGGATGGATTGCACTACATCTCTGCTGGGAAATTATGGGTTGGTATGCCGACCTTCAAATCTTGCACCCCAGCCGGATGCATTGAGTTGCTCAAACGAGCTGACGTGGTTTTCAAAGGAGCCAGTGCTGTAGTTATTGGACGTTCAAATCTGGTAGGTCGACCTATGGTGAGATTGCTAGAAACCGAGCATGCTACAGTCACTCTGTGTCACTCAAGAACCAAGAATCTGGGTGAAATTACACGACGTTCAGATATTATAGTAGCTGCTACTGGATGGGAGGGCTTAATTACTGCTGATATGGTTGATCCTGAAATGAAATCTGTTGTAATTGATGTTGGGATGAATCGCAATGCCGAGGGTAAATTGGTGGGTGATGTGGATTATGAAACCGTCAAGGACAGGGTGAGATTAATCACGCCGGTACCTGGTGGAGTTGGTCCGATGACCATCACCATGTTACTCTCAAACACCATCCTATCCTATAAGAGAAAACTCAATCTTGAATGAATATTAATAAAAATATTGTTTATTTCATTTCGGGCATTCGAAGAAAAGATCAATTAGATTGAAATTACTGGGATTTTTGTGGGAAAGTTATTGAAAAATACACAATGAGGCGCTGACAAGGCATTTAGTACATATTTTATAGTTCTTATAAATTATTTTTCATTTTCTTCGCTTTCAGATAATCTCTTTTTGCCCTGAAGAGTCTCTCCCACTTTTTGCACTCCATCTGTTACCTCCGTAACTCCAGATCCAACTTTCTTGGCTGATTCATGTACTCCTTTTGCAACTCCCTTAAGTGCACCTACTACTCCACCTGAAACTCCTTTCACTACACCTTCTATTGGATTTTCAGATTGGTCGACACCATGTTTTAAACCTTGAACCACTCCGTCAATAGTCCTTCCAACAACTCTCAACGGTGCTTCAACCACTTCTTGAACTGTTTTTCCAATTCCCACCGACGTATCAGCCAAACCGTCAGTGATTCCACTACCCGAGGCATCCTTTACTTCAAAATCTGTTACTTTTTTCTTTTCTTTTTTTTCCATTGATAAACCTAAGTGATTCATGTATTTAAGGTATTTGTGGACTTATTGGTTAAATTAATTATCCAAAATTGTAGATTTTCTATTTCCTTATTTTTCTTCTTTGTACCAGATAGTCTCAGTTTTGGATAGATCCTGGACCACATAGCCAAGAGACTGGATATAATCCCTTATATTGTCCCCATCCTCATATTTACCCTCAGATTTCAATTGAATTCTCAAATTAATCATCATATCGATGTTTTTTGTTTCCCGAGGTGTTAGTTGAATTATGGGAATTCCAAGAACATCCATCATGATCTCAAATGTACGCATGAAATTATGCATCTGCTCAAACTCTCCATTTTTTCTGAACTGATCAATCTTACTTGCGGCATTATTGATCTGTAAAAATGCCTTTGGAATGTTTAGATCATCTGCCATGGCCTTGTTGAATAGATCAAGTGATTTTAATGACACATCCACATCAAATTCCTGATCTTTGTACCTGTGTATCTCTTGAAGACCCAGCTGGTATGATTTAATCAATCTGTAGTATCGTTTTCTATGAGATTCTACCTGTTTGTAGGAGAAATCTGCTTGAGTACGGTAATGATTCTGTGATAAAGAGAATCTTACCACGTTCTTACCATATTTTTCTATCAACTCAGCTATGGTAATGAAATTATTGAGGGATTTACTCATTTTCTCTCCATTCAGAGTGATAAATGCGGAATGCATCCATATATTGGCAAATTTTTTGCCTGTTGCCCCCTCGCTCTGGGCAATCTCATTGGTATGATGAACTGCAATATGGTCCTCACCACCAGTATGAATATCCAGGGTCTCACCCAGATATTTCATAGACATCACAGAACACTCAACATGCCATCCAGGATATCCCTTGCCCCAGGGAGAGGTGTATTTCATTATATGTTCCTGAGGTGCTTTGATCCATAATGCAAAATCACCGGGATTTCTCTTGTCCTCATTGACACCAATTCTTGCACCTGCCTTGAGGTTTTCAAGATCCAATTTTGCCAGATCACCATATGTTTCAAATGTTGAGATGTCATAGTAGATTGATCCATCCACCTCGTAGGCATGTTTATTCTCAATTAATTTTTTGATCAGATCAATCATCTCAACAATATGACCTGTGGCTCTTGGTGCTATGTCTGGACGTTTAACATTTATTGCATCTAAACTGAGATAATATTCGTAGATCTTCTCATCCACTAGTTCCATTGGGTCTTTTTTCAATAGCCTAGCTTTTTTCTCTATCTTGTCCTCACCCTCATCAGCATCATCGGTCAGATGGCCAACATCAGTGAAATTCTGAACCCACTTGACATTATAATCCAGATGTTTGAGCGTGCGTACGAGAATATCCCAGACGACATAGGTCTTTGCATTGCCTACATGGATGTCCTCATATACAGTCTGACCACAGCTGTACAGTGTCACCATATCGGGGTTCTGTGGTATAAAATCTTCCTTGCTTCTGCTCAAGGTGTTATAGAGTTGAATTTTGTACTTATCCAATGAAGACATCTCTGTATATCCTTCTTTTACTTAGTTTTAAAAATACATGTTTTTGGTAAATATCGGAATTGTATTCTTAATTCAATTTCTTCCTTCCATAATTTTATATTTGTCACCTCTATGCGGATAATGTGAAAAAAGAGATACTTGATGAGGTTATTCCATTTATCAAAGAATGGGTAAGATTTGTAGGTTTTCATGAAAAAGTACCGGGAATAAGTGTGGCTATGCAATTAGACAAGGATTTGTTGATGGATTTCTCAGTTGGAAAGAAAAATCTTGAGACAGGTGAACCACTCACCACAGATACCTTGTTTAGAATTGCTTCTCATTCCAAACTATTCACAACAACAGGAATTATGGAACTATATGCACAAGAAAAACTATCCATGGATGATAGAGTAAGTAAATATCTAACTTGGTTCAAGCCTAAAAATGATAATATCCGAATCAAACATTTATTGAACCATACTAGTGGTATCTCCAGAGATTCTGAATTTGGGCAGTGGTACACACATGAGTTTCCAACAGAACAAGAATTTGAAGATCTTGTAGAGAAGGGAGTAGAAGTACTTGATCCCGCATTACAGATAAAATACTCCAATATTGCCTTCACAATGCTTGGAAGAATTCTTGAGAAGGTTTCAGGCTTAAAATATGAGGAATATATGCAAGATCTATGCAAACGATTGGGAATGAATAATACCTTCCCTGAGATTGGTGAGCATTCAGACAGACATGCAAGAGGTTACAATTATGCACTTCCAAATGAACAAAGATCTGCATTTCCAGATGTGGAAGCCCGATCAATGAATCCGGCAGCAGGTTTCTCAAGCACAGCCTCTGATCTGATGAAGTTTTACTATGCTCATCTACCAGGAGTGGATGCAGGATTAAAATTTGGGGATTATATCAAACAAGAAATGCATAATCAAACTTTCTCAACTGAAGAAGCAAAATGGGGAATTGGTTTTAGCATCTCAAAATATGGTGAAATAACTTTTAGAGGTCATGGTGGCGGATACCCAGGTTATATTTCAAACTCCGGATTTGAACGAGAAACCAAAATTATACTTGCCGTGTTGACCAATACTCTGAACCCTCCAATATATCTATTTTCAGGAATATTAAACATGGTATCATATGCTAATTCTGAATACAAAAACTATGAAACTGAACATAAAAATGATTTCACAAAATATGAAGGCCTTTACAGAGAACACTGGTCTTTGCTCTACGTTAAACAATTAGCAGGGAAATTAATGTTGATCCCTATGATTGGAGCATTGGTTCCTGAGTTAATTACCAGAATAAGTTTTATTGAAAATAATGATTTCAAAATTGAGAAAACCAGTCCTTTTGGATCTCCTGAACAGGAAGTAAGATTTATTGATGGAGAATTACATATGGATGGTTCAGTACTCAAAAAATACAGTTTTAATTATTGATCCTTGTAAAATTAAATTATACAAAATCCTGCTGAAAATCACAAATAATTAGGATTTTCAATAAATTCACAATGTGATAAATCTGATGAAAATATTTGCTGCAGAAAATGGCTGAGCCATATTAGTTATCTTCTCATTTCAATGCTTAAATCTTCTTAATTCTAAGTAATTGAATCGTGTAAAGTGTTCAAATTATCTATATGTCGAATATTTTTCAGTTACAAAAATTAGTATGCTTGGATTTATTAATTAATCTACATTCCCATTCCTGGGGGCATTTCACCGCCTCCACCACCTAGATTCTTGGCTGATACAACATCATCGATCCTTAAGATCATGGTTGCAGCCTCGGCAGCGGATGAGATAGCCTGTGATTTAACTCTTACGGGTTCCATAACACCCAATTCCATCATATCCTGGACAGTACTTGATTCTGTGGCAACACCATAGTAGAAGCTACCCTCGTCAAATTTATTGTTCAGTTGACCGATAATCTCAATGGGATCAAGCCCAGAATTCTCTGCAAGAATTCTTGGAATTATCTCAAGCGATTTGGCAAATGCTTCTATTGCCAATTGGATCTTGGACGATTTATCAAGTTTGAATTTACGTAATTTGTGTGCCATGTAGAATTCGGGTGATCCTCCACCGCTTACCAGCTTCTTGTCCTCAATCAGATTTCGGACTACTGCGAGTGCATCATGAATAGATCTGTCATACTCATCAAGCACGAATTCAGTTCCTCCACGGATTATAATGGTAACGGATCTGGTTTTGGGTGAATCGGTGACAAAAATCAACTTATCATCAGCAATGGTTTTTTCTTTCACTCCACCAGCAGTTCCAAGATCATCCTTGCTAAGATCACTCAGATTACTAAGTACAGGTGCTCCGCAAGATTTTGCCAATTTGGTCATGTCACTCTTCTTGACACGTCTTACAGCCATAACTCCAGCCTTTGAGAAGAAATGTTGGATAATATCATCAACTCCTTTCTGACAGAATACGACATTTGCACCAGTTGCAATTACCTTGTCAGCCATCTCCTTGAGTGCTTCCTGCTCACGATCCAGGAATTTTTGTACCTGTTCGGGAGAGTCAATGTTCAGCTTGGAATCAAACTCGGTCTTGACTGTTTCAAGAGCAATATTTAGTAATAATATCTTTGCTCCCTCAACCTCTTTGGGCATGTCTGCATGCACAACTTCCTTGTCAAGGACTAATCCCTTGATCAGTTCAGTCTCTGCAAGAGATCCACCCTCCTTTTTGATTATTACAATATTATCAAGATCAACCTTGCCCTCATCCTCAACGGCAGTTGCTGCCTCAACTACAAGAGCACCGATGACATCCTTCTCACCAGCAATGATCTTTGAAGACATGGAAGTCTGTGCAATTGTCAATAGAGTCTTTTTATCATCAGAATCCATGGAT
>DAOUUM010000395.1 GCA_030668165.1 Candidatus Heimdallarchaeota archaeon | reverse complement strand
TACGATGACATGTTCCATAATTATTCAGAAGTAACAGAAGAACTAGCAAATATTGAAGCAAAGGTTCCGGAACTTGTTGATAGTGAGATAATAGGAAAAAGTTATTTGGGGAAAAATATTACAGCTCTAAAAATTACCAATGAAAACGTGCACTATCCGAAGGCAAAAACCCTTGTTGTTGCTTATCATCATGGCAGAGAGCAGATCACTATTGAAATGGCTCTGAGATTTATTCTTTATTTATTGAATAATTATCAAGTAGATGATCAGATAACAGATTTTATTGATAATCTGGAAATTTTTGTTATTCCAACCTTAAATCCTGATGCACTAGATATAGTAGTAGAGGAGGAAAATTATTGGTTAAGAAAAACTGCCAAACCTTTTGATGATGACGGTGACGGAGCTTTAGACGAGGATCCCAGAGAGGATGTTGATGGAGATGGTATAGTCTCGATGTTTGATGTTTATACAAAGTCAGGAAACGATCTAAACTATGAATACTCATATTTTGAGGGCATTGATAATGATGGTGATGGTTTGATTAATGAGGATATGGTAGGTTATGTGGACATAAATAGGAACTATGAGACATTCTGGAGAGAGAACCAAGATAGTTGGAGTCCAGAAACTCAGCATGATGCCTATCCGGGTGAAGAACCTTTCTCAGAAAATGAAACTCGAGCGTTCCGTGATTTTGCAAACCTACACAAATTTGCCATGGCATATAGCATTCATTCAGGTATAAATGCCACTTACTTCCCTGGTTTTACCAGTGGAGCATGGTTTCAGGAAGGCCTGTATTGGGACATGGTACAGGATTATCGTGAAATATTGCCAAATTCGTATACTGATATATATTTCAATCCGAATTATGAAATTAATGAAAAAGTTGCTGCGGGTGTAAGCGGAGGCTGGGGAGAATGGATGTATATGGAAAGAGATACAGTTGTTCCTGTTACATTGGAGGTATATCGTAACATCACTTCTGTGGATGAGAATTCTGAGGTTGCAATTGTTGATAATTCTACTCATCTGATCCTCGAATGGGATAAGATATATGAGTACTTTAATCCAAGTGCAAGTCAGATCAATCAGCTCTGGACCGAGATTAGGCCAGCTTTTACCTATCTGATGGAACAAACTCCTAATTTGGAAATTACAATGAAGGGTGTTATGACAGAAAATATAATTGATTTTGAATTAAATATTACAAATCCCAGCGTTCATATCAGTTCTGTTGAAAATTTAGATATATTCATTGCTCTTACAAAAACCAGTAGTGGTATGGTTGGTAAGGGTAGTGTAAATTACATCATAAATCAAGAAGTAGAGCTTCCAACTCATCTTGTTCTAGGGGATTCATTTGAAATTATGGTCGGAAATAATTATACAGGAGGAAAATTTTATGAAGCAGTGATAACGAACAACACTGCTGAGACCACTCCTGGATTTATATTTCTAGGATTAATTTGTCCTATAATGCTGATATCATACTTTATGAGAAATAAAAGCAGAGAATAATCGAATGTCATAATTTCGACTTGAAAAATGATCTGATACAAACATTGATAGAATTATTTCTATAATGATACGTATATCGAGGTTGCGGTGAAATGTTTAGCTAAAACCAATATTGTTACCATGAATGCTGCTATTACATTATTAAATGCAATAGGAACTGATCATGGATCTGCGATAGGCATAAAAGCACACAATCATGTGATTCTCAGACAATCAGATGATCTTTTAATAAACACAACACCAGAAGTCAAACCAGATCTTATAAATTCGTGTATTAGAGAATTCAACTCTTATTACAACAATATCACCGGAAATTCGATAGACAGTATCAATTACGAGATAAATACCGAAAGCAATTTTCCCCCATCAAGAGGGATGAAAACCTCAAGTATTATTTCCAATGCAATAATATCAGCTCTATTCAGTAATTATGACAGAGAATTACCCAATTCAAAAATTGAAAAAGATATTGTAACCCTAGCAGCTAGGGCCTCTGTTAAGGCTGGAGTATCTATAACCGGAGCTTTTGACGATGCTTATGCCTCTTTACTGGGGGGTATAGTAATAACCGAGAACAGGACTGGGGATTTAGTTCTTCACAATAATATTCCAGAAGACCTGATGCAACTAGCAGTTGTATTGCTGATCCCAAACGATAAAAATCCTAAATCTATTATCGAAGAGAAGATTAAGAATATCGATGCTGAACAACTTAATCTGGCTTATCATAAAATATTGGAAGGAAATTATCTAGAGGCAGTAAGATTGAATACCGAGGCTTACGGTCCATTACTGGGCAATATGGAAATTATCAATGACCTGAGTTCTAAAAGTACAGTTACTGGTCTTAATGGAGCCGGTCCCTCTCTATTTTCAATAATTAACAAAAGAAAAATAAATGATTTTATATATTACCTTGGAAACAATTTTCCAGAGATGACACCAGTACAGACAGAATTTAATGATAGGAGCAAGTAAATATGGACATCATAATTAACAAATCAACACTAAAAGGAACCATAAACCCACCATCATGCAAAAGTATGACTCACAGAGCATTCATCCTATCTGGATTATCCTCAGGAAGATCAGAAATTGACAATTATTTGGAAGGAGAAGATACCATGGCAACCTTAAGGGCACTACAGGATTTTGGTGCAAAGTACAGTACTGAAGGATCTAAGATAATATTTGAGGAGGGAATTCAGAAATCAGCTAAAACTGTTAATTGTAGAAATTCTGGGACGACTCTTCGTCTACTTTCTGGTATTGCAACTCTATTTGATACTGAAACCGTCCTAAGTGGGGATAAGAGCCTGCATACTCGCCCAATGAGAGACTTGGTGTTGGCTCTCAAACAATTAGGAGCAAATATCTCAGATAAGGAAGGTAAACCCCCAATCAAGGTCAAAGGTCCTTTAACATCAACCGCTGTAAGCATCCCTGGTCAGATAAGCTCCCAGTACATTTCGTCTTTACTGATCAGATTGTCAATTGGAGAGGAAATTGGTAAAATCCGTATAATCAAACCTATTGTATCAAAGCCATATATTTTACAAACGATTGAGATGTTATCAGAAAGAGGAATCAAGATAGTCCGAGAAGATAATGAAGAGAGCTTGGATTTAGTGATAACTCCTCTAAATAGATTTGTTCCAAGAAATATTAAGATACCACTTGATTTCAGTTCAGCAGCGTTCTTCATTGTTGCTGGAACTATTGGTAATAATTCTATCGAGGTCGTTGGATGCACATCTAAATATTCCCAAGCAGATCAGAGAATTATCGAAATCATAAATGCTCATCACGGAAATATCACTACCGGTAGAAGTGGTGAAAACTGTGTTATTCAGGTGAAGGGG
>DAOUUM010000383.1 GCA_030668165.1 Candidatus Heimdallarchaeota archaeon | reverse complement strand
TACTCATGATTGCCGTGTTACATCATCTTTCCAATCATAATTTACGCATGGAAACAATGAAATCAGTATCCAAATTACTGACAAAAGATGGTGATATTATATTCTCAGTCTGGCGAAAGTGGAGATCCGGGATAAAAGAACAGATATTCGAGGCAATTAGAAATAAACAGGAATTCTCTGAATTGTTCAATGTTCAGTTACCCTGGCATGATTCTGATGGAAAAGTGATTACCACTCGTTTCTATCATTATTTCACCTATAAAGAACTAATCAATATTATGAAATACGGTCAATTAACAATTGTTCAGAGGAAAATTATGGGTGGAAGACATGGAGATGCAAATTTCTTCCTTCAAATAAAGAAACGATAAGGCAACACAAAATGTTTAGGTAAGAATCATGGAGAGTATCCAAACTATTTTTTATACTATCTTTAATTTTGCATTATGGGTCTTTTTGACTTTCTCGATCCGATTAGATTAGCATTTGAAAATTGGTTAATTAGCACTGGTCTCTCAGTACCTCCAAGTTCCACCCTATTCATGGTCTCAATGTCCGTAGTCGTCAGTGGTTTTTCAGGTATTATGAACAGAGTAATACTTGATTTGGATCAATTGGCAAAGGACAATGATGAGATGCAAAAGCATACCAAGATGAAAACAAAAGCAAAAGAGACCGCTGACAGAAAATTATGGAGACAGGTCCAGAAGGGTGAAGACAGATTTTCTTCACTGCAAAAAAGTACCATGATGAAGCGGATGCTACCCTCCCTGCTAACAATCGGTCCATTTTATTTCGTGTTCAACACACTCAGACATGCATTCCAAGACAAGCCAAATTTGGCTCTAAATCAATATTATGTTGATGGAATTTGTGTAGACAGTTCCTGTGGTGTATCAGCGGTGCTTCCCTTTCATGTCCCTGCTTCCTTCCCACTGATTGGAAGCTGGTTTTCTCCATTTGCTATGGATGGCTCACTATCAGTTGCTGGATTTGGTTTCTTCTATTTCCTGAGTGCAATTACAACCTCGATGGTAATTCAGAAATTATTCGGTGTCAATCTCTCTGGAATGCAAAATCCAGGAATGACCGGTCGTTAAATATAAATTGTTGAATTAGTCAAATAATTATTATTTTAACAATCTAACTCGCGTATTCATCTTAATATTTTTTAAATGAAATTCCTGTAGTAGTAAATATGGTAAGACGATCACTTAGAAGTGGTAAAAGAAAATTAATCAAAACTCCTAGTGGCAAATTTTATTTAACCCGAATTCCGGACAAACCTAATTATCACCACTGTGCAACCTGTGGAGGTAAATTACACGGTATGCCAAGAGGTACTCAAATCGAGATTCGTAGACTTCATAAAAGTCAGAGGAGTCCAAGTAGACCTTATGGTGGTCAATTATGCTCCCCTTGTTTAAAACGTCAACTAATTGAAAAGAATAGAAGTTTAAACTAGGGTATTAATAAAAAGGGTGTTGCAATGAGAAAAATAATTGCGATTGGTGGCCCTCATGGATCAGGAAAATCAGCATGCGCAAAGAGATTAGCTGAGGCACTGGGTATGACATACATATCTGCTGGTCAGGTATTCCGCAAATTAGCCAAGGACAGGAATATGTCCATGGAACAATTCTCCAAAAATGTTGTTGACGATCCAGAAATTGATATCCTGATAGATAATCGAACCAAGGAATTGGGACAGATTGAGAACACAGTTGTTGATGCCCAACTAGCCGCTCATTTCACACCTAAGGATATTGCCCTCAAAATTTGTATCACCGCAACTAAGGAGATCAGATGGGAGAGAATTGCCAAGAGGCAAAATATAAGTCTTGAAGATTCCAAAAGAGAGACTGAAACAAGAGAGGCGACGGAATCAAACCGATTTTTGGAACTATACAATATTGATGTTAGTGATCTGAGCATGTATGATGTGGTGATAAATAATAATCGAATTGATGAGGATGAGACTTTCAAATTGGCCCTTGCAATCTCTATAGAAATATTAGATTTATAAAATTAAAATATTATATTATTATTTGTTAAGATTTATTCGCCTTTGAATACAGGTTTTCTCTTGGAGAATACAGCGTTTATACCTTCTGCAAGATCTTTTGAATCCATTAGGTTTGCAGTTAATTCTAATTCCAATTTATTTCCATCTTCAATTGATAGTGTTCTGGAGGCTAGGAGACATTTTTTAGCTGCTGCTACAGCTAAAGGTGCATTATCTGCAATCTTGGTTGCCATGAATGCGGCAGTGGATTCAAGCTCATCTGCAGGAACAGCCTTGCTAATTAAGCCCATGGCTTCAGCCTCTTTGGCTGTCACTGGATTTCCAGTAAGGATCATCTCACGTGCTTTTGACTCGCCAATCAAGTAACCAAGCCTCTGAGTGCCTCCCCATGCGGGAATAAGTCCCAGAGAGACCTCGGGTGTTCCTATTTTTGCATCCTCAACTGCGATTCTGATGTCACAGGAAAGGGCGACTTCAACACCACCACCGAAGGCGTAGCCATTTATTGCGGCTATCACTGCTTTGGGAAATGATTCTATTCTTCTGAATACATCCTGTCCTAATTTGAGAAAAGCATGATTCTCTTCTGGACTCATACCTCCCACACCTTTAAGATCTGCTCCGGCAGAAAATGCTTTATCACCCGAACCAGTGATGATAACTGCACGAACCTCATTATCAGCTTCTGCAGTATCCAGAGCACCCATTAATCCATTTAGTAATTCAGGAGAGAACGCATTCCTGGCCTCAGGACGGTTCAAAGTTATCTTTGCTATATTTTCAGTTTCACTTAAAAAAGTACCAATTTTTTGATATTCAACTACTGTCATTGTAAAGTTCACCAACAATCAATCTATCCATAATTTAGACTGATTGCATACAAAATTAAGCCCGTCGATATATAGAGGTATCTTTTTTTTCTTACTATATGACAATAGAATAGTCAAAACTTTTGACAAAAAAACGTCTACATATCTGCGTTTTCAAAGCCTCGAAATGAAAATTACGTTCTATAGTTCAGAATTATTGAGCTGACAAACATTCTATTAAGTTATGGTAGTATTTTTTGGACAATACACTTAATTTTAGGAATATCCTTTATATTAAATGACGAATTGTGAGAATAATATGATTCTGTACCAATCCAGCAGAAATTTGACTTGTGGTTGACGAGGGAGAGGCAACAGTTAATGAAGTACTTTTTGAAGAGGGACTGAAAATCAAGGATGATGACTCTGAGGATGAACCCGAAACCGTTGAATATCTACTTGGTGGACTAGCAGACCTATAAATGATAAATAATAGTGAAGAGTGACCTATCTCGGATAGATCGATTAAGAAAAAAAATGTACTAAAAATAATTAAATCATATGAGTCAACCATGGGAATCATATCTTTGGGATTCATGACGGATGAAGTTTACATTCATAAAAGTAGTCATCATGTGGTTAT
>DAOUUM010000197.1 GCA_030668165.1 Candidatus Heimdallarchaeota archaeon | reverse complement strand
TTGCAGCAGTTTACGGATTGAGTTACACTATATTTGCTCCAATATCGGGCCGACTAGCTGATAAATATGGCAAGCACAAGGTCATCCTGGTAGGGATGCTCGGTTTCACCCTAAGCAATATTCTTTTTATTTTGGCCAGAGATCTTGAGTTATTACTAGTTGCAAGATTTATTGAGGGTGCCTGTTCAGTCGCTGTTTTTCCAGCAGCTATATCACTGGTATCCGATATAACTGAGAAAGCAAACGCGGGAAAATATATTGGGTATCTTGTTGCGGGAAATTCTTTGGGATTCATTGCTGGACCCGTACTTGGTGGTTTTTTGTATGAGATTGATTTATATTTTCCTTTTTATGTATCCACCGTACTAGCTGCTTTGACATTTGTATTTGCTTTCTTTAAAATTCCGAAGGGAGAGGTGGTAGAAGTGGATATAGAGGAGATCAATGATAAATTAACCTGGAAAGAGACAATAAGAATACTACCAAAACCTGTTAAAATATTTTTATTATTTGGTATTGTTGATATTCTCGCAGCACTTACTTGGATGGTTGTGGAGCCTGGGATCTCATTTTATATATACAATGTCATGTTATTGGAACCTAAAGACTTCGGATTATTCATTTCTAGCTATGGTCTTTTTATATTCCTATCCCAGGTGTTTCTAGGTTCTTCCTCTGATAAGGTTAAAAGAAAATATATTATTTTTATTGGCTTATCCCTGAACACAGTATTCTTTGTTTTGCTACTCTATTCAACTACAACTATTGGGTTGATATTAAGTGCAGCTATCGCAGGAATCGGGTTGGGATTGCTTAGTCCTGCAATGAAGGCTATGCTGACCGAGGTTAGTAATGAGGATTACAAGACCACTATTTTGGGTATAGAAGCCAGCTTTGTTGGCCTATCAATTATAGGTGGTCCCTTACTTGGTGGATATTTATATGATAAAACAGACATGTTCACTATATTATATATAGCGATATTTTTGGGGCTTCTATCTGTGTTTCTGAGTCTTTTCTTGGAATTTGACAGAGACCAATCCGAGCCAATTGAAAAAGTTAAACGCAAAGAAATCCTACCAAATACCATTTAATCAAAGTATTGGTCACAATTACCACAATCCTTAAAAACTAATTATTATATACTTAATTTGATTCACTACAATGGAGAGCTCAGAAGTTATAAAAAGTGAGATATTGATGCTATCAAACAATTTTTTGTCTGTTTATGAGAGACTTGAATCAATTCTTAGTGTATGTGATTATGATGATCATGTTGAGTTCTACTATTATAGTACAATGCAGGATTCCAAAATTTTTAGATTCTCCCTTAATTTTCATAATATTACTTCTGATCCTGATATAATTGATTTGTTCCTGGAAACATCCAAAGGGATAATTTTGATAATTGATTTCTCTGATATGAGTACTGTCAAATTTTTACTTCAAAATTTCAATGGTACACATCTTTTTGAGAATTCAAATATTATACTAATAGGTCATTCAAACCGTACAGAGCTTGATATGATCGAACATAAATACCGGGATATTATTGAAAAAATTAATCCAATTAAATTTATTCCAATTACTGATTTTGATTCTATTGATATTAGAGATGTTATTGAGATGACAATTTTTAATTAGGGTTCTAACAGATCAGGAGTTCTTGGGAACATTACTGCTTCACGTATATGACTCACTCCAGTGATCCATCTTACTAATCTTTCAAATCCCAAGCCAAATCCTGCATGTGGTGCTCCACCAAATTTAAACATATCAATATACCATTTGAATAACTCAGGATCCATACCCTTTTTCAGAGTTCTCTCCACCAATTCATCAGGATCATCAACTCTCACTCCTCCAGAACTAAGTTCACCAATACCTTCGGGGGCAACCAGATCTAGTGACAGAGTGATATTCTCATCATCAGGATCAGATCCGTAGTACATTCCCCGTAATTCTGTAGGGAATCTGATAATAAAGAATGGATCATCATAGTGTTTTGATAGTTCAGTCTCCGCAGGAGTACTGAGATCTCCCTCTGGTTCTTTGTGTCCATCAATTGCAGCTTCTGATAATTCTGTTCCCATAGCCTTGGCTTCTGGAAAAGGTATTCTCTTCAGTGGCAAGGTTGGAATTTTCAGATTCTCTCTGCCAAGTAATTTCAGTTCTGCTTTGCAGTGTTCAAGCACATGAGATACAACATGATGCACGAGTTTTTCCTGGACCTCCATGATCGTCTCATCGGTTCCGAAGGCAATTTCCGTCTCAATCTGGTGAAATTCAGTAATATGTTTTGGAGTTCGTGATTTCTCTGCTCTCCAACTGGGAATTATTCCAAATACCTTCTCAAAAACAGGAATGGTGGCTTGCTTGTAGAATTGATTACTCTGTGCAAGAACTGCGGGGGTATTGAAGTAATCCACTTTGAACATCTCTGCTCCTCCCTCGGTTGATGCTCCAAGTATGTAAGGTGTCCAAATCTCGTAGAACCCATTTGAGGTGTAGAATTGACGTACAGCCTGTCCGATATGATGTTTAATCTTGAATATCGCAATTGATTCTGGACGACGAATGGATAGTTGTCGATACTCAAAAATAGTATCGATTAATGTCTCAGTCTTCTTACTAGTAAGATCAATTGGTAAGGTATCAGATTTGGCAATAATATCAATTAATTCTGGTTTCAATTCAGCACCAGTTTGTGATCTGTCATCAGCAACAATAGTACCTTTGATACGAATTACAGTCTCCATAGTGAAGTCAGACATGCTTTCCCAGATTTCTTCTGAAACCTGATCTTTCTTTACAACTATCTGTGCAATTCCAGCAGCATCTCGAATTTTGATGAAGGCAATTTTTCCCTTTTTTCTGAAGGTAGTGATCCAACCAGATATTAATGCTTCTTCTCCCTCTCTCTCCTTGGTGATATCACTAGTCAAATGAGTCTTATATTTTGAAGAATAACCTAATTTAGTATCCATTCTATTCTCCCGTTTAAAATTGAATTTTTATTAATTACGATATCTTCGTGTAAAAGGAGGGCATTTTTCTCCAAGCAAATTGATATAAATATCAGTTCTTCAATAAATTATATAGAGTTGTCAAATCCTCATCCAGTGGATAAATCTCATAAATCTTGATATCTGTAGATTTGCTTAGATTGATCAATTCTTTGTTAAAATTCATTCTATCTTTGATTTCGGCAACTAGATTGCTATCATCCTCGAATTGAATTCCCTTTACATGATCTGTTATCATCTTACCCAATTTTTTGGAATCGTTTGATCTAATTCTGATCCGATGTGGGATACGAGATAAAGCCGATCTTACACCAGGAATAGTGCCCTCAGCAACCAGTTTTCCTGATTCAAGAACGACTATCTTATCGACAATTCTCTCCAATTCATGAAGCACATGACTTGAAACAATTACATTAGTTCCCTCTTTTGCCAGATCTCTGATCACATCTGAGACTAGACCACGTCCAACTGGATCTGTACCAGCCATGGGCTCATCAAGAAATAGAACTTTAGGTTCATTCAACAATGCCTGTCCAACCTTGATACGTTGCCTCATCCCTCTGGAATATCCCTGGATTTTTCTATCGGCTGCATGGTTCATACCTACAATAGACAGAACCTCATCAACTCTCTTCTTGGATGCACTTGATGAAATACCATGAAATCTGCAATTCCATCGCAAAAATTGTCTGCCAGTCATCCACAAGAACAAGCTATCTGCCTCCGGTGAGAAACCCATCTGTTTCAGAAATTCCTGGTTATGCCAGATATCATCACCATCGACTGTAACATTACCAAGGGTCGGTTTAATGAGGGAGGTAGCAAGTTTTATACAAGTAGTTTTTCCTGCACCGTTGGTACCTACAAGGCCTGTGATTGCATTACTAAATTCAAAGCTGACCTCATTGAGGGCAATAACCTCACCAAACCACTTGGAAACTTTATCAAATTTAATCTTCATTTTTTACTCTCCTTCCATATTTTGTAATAAACTGCAACAAGACTGACCACCGTATACAATATCGCAGAGAAAATCGATAAATCCAGAAATTGTTCTGATCGACTATCGGGTGCAAGAATTGCTCTACCTATTATATCAAGAGCATTCAAAGGTGCAAGTGTATAGAATATATCTAAATCGGTTGCTCGGTAAAGAATGGATTGGAAAATTACTCTAGAAACCAATACATACACGAAGAATATGATTCCTGCATTGACTGCTGAGTTACTGTAAGCAGAGAAAAATAATATCAAAATTGCAATAAATAGGGCCTCTATAATCACAAAAAGTAATAATTTACCAAATACCTCTGCTGCAATTCCATATTCATCCAGGCCCGGCCACCGTTTGTAAAAAATTACTGTAAAATATATTATCGATGCAGTTGGCATTCCAATCAGAGTTAGACCAAAGGCAGAACTGATCTTAGAGATGAAATATTCCTTAAGTGTAATCTTGGTGAAATAAAGATCTACAGCCCTATTCTTAATATCAGTAGCTATCAATCCACCTCCAACAATAGCGACATGGATAATAATTATTGCTCCAGGACCATCAACTACCTTTAGCATGAAGAATAGATTTGCAGTAACACCATCCCAAAATTCAGCTTCTGGCAAACTGAGTAGGATATTTATTGTGGCAAGAAATCCAAATAATATAAATCCTGCTAGGACCAGAGCAACCTTGCTCCATGATCCTGACATTCCTCTTCTGATCTCAAATTTAGTCATAATGGTACTGGATTTAATGAAACTCAATTTGTTTATTGATTTTTCATCAATCTCCCTGTATTTCGCATCATATACCTTTCCTGTTGCCTGCAATTAAATTCCTCCATTATTATACTGATCAATATCTCTGTCAATCAGGTGCAGGAATAAATCCTGAAGATTGGGTTCATGATTTTTTAGTGATATCAATCTAGAATTTAATTTGGTGACAATCTCAGTGATTTTATCAAGTTCCATACTACCATCTGATTCGATGCAAATTCTCTCCTTACTGAGTGAGGCTATGTAACCCTGTTTGATTAGTTCGTTGAGTACCTCATCTTTGTTATTGTCAACCTCCAGGATAATGGTCTTTTTCTGGATTTTTCTAATCTCCTCAATTCCTCCCTGAAATATTATTTTTCCCTTGTTCAGAACGATTGCATAATCACAGATACTCTCTACATCTTTCAAAATATGGGTGGAGAATAAAATTGACTTGTTGTATTTTTTATTGATCTCTTTTATCAATCCTAACATCTCTTCCCTTCCCTCGGGAGACAATCCTGATGTTGGTTCATCAAGAATGATGAGATCTGGATCGTGAACCAGTGCGGAGGCAAATAATAATCTCTGTTTCATACCAGTTGAATACTTCTCAACTACCCTGTATCTTTCCTCACCCAAGCCCACATAATCCAAAACCTCATGGGTTCTTTGCATTGATCTGCTCTTTGACAGACCAGATAATTGTCCAAAATGACTGATGAATTTTACCGCATTGACTTTGGTGATTAGTATATTTTGTTCGGGAAAGTATCCAATATTTCCCCTTAAATTACCGTGATTCTTCTCCTGATTTATTATTATCTGTCCCTCGGTTGGTTCTAATAATCCAAGAATTGTGCGGATAAGTGTGCTCTTACCACTTCCATTGGGTCCAATTAGAGCAACCGCTCCGCTGGGAATCTTAACATTGAGATTATCCAATGCTCTGATCTTTCCCTCCATACTATCGTAATCTTTAACTAAATCAATTGTCTCAATTATATTTTGGGAACCTTGCATTGTGTATAATCGATATGAACAGGCAATTCCAAGTAATTAAACCAATTGTTCTGTGTAAATAATTTATAGTAAAAAGACGCTTAAAAATCAAATACAGGATCAAGATATTCAGTTAGTAATTCTGAGATCATAGAATTCTTCTCCAAACCCTTTCTTATCTCAAGGACATGTACTGAGAGTTTAATAATTCTTGTTCTCCCATATC
>DAOUUM010000365.1 GCA_030668165.1 Candidatus Heimdallarchaeota archaeon | reverse complement strand
TACAGTTTTACGATTTGAATTGGTTCCCTCGGATGCACTAATAGGATTATTCTCACTACTCTGGCCAATGATCATGCTTGGTAGACACCGGGTATGGTATGACTGGGCACTGAAAAAATCAGATCTCAAGTATGTCAATTATGCAATTCTTGCGGCAACTGTTGCAGTTGTACCTTTGGGAATACCTCTTAATTTCTTAAGATTAAATTTTGATCAGTTCACCGAGGCTGGATTTCCAGATGCAATAGGTCTGGCCCTACTAGTATTCTTAGGAATATTTATTGTCCAGGGATTGATGGAGGAACTTCTATTCAGGGATTTCATATTCAGAAGATGGGGTGAGAAATTAAGAGAGTTGTCCAATAAGAGATTGGATGTACTAGCAATTGTATTCGGTGGGCTTCTCATCATTTCAATACCATTCTGGGGACCATTCCTCAGGTTGGTTGCGGATATAATACCATTACCAATCTTTGATGATATTGCCAATAGGGTGGGAGATCTCGAAAGACCTCTTGGTCACTACGAAGGAGCAGCAATAGATGCATTCGTGGATACACCTCTATGGTTATTCTATCTTGGTGTGGGGGTTCTTTTAACAGTTGTGAGTTTATTGCTTTACAAGAAATATCCAGATCCAATGTTTGCAGCCCTGCTAGCATCATCAATGATATTTGGTTTTGCCCATTTCCAGGACTGGAGATATGTGATGTTTGCTAGTTTTGCCGGAATGGGTTATGGATATGCCTATTACAAGACGAAGAATCTGGTTGCCGCTGCTCTGGTACACATGGGTGTGGATGCGGTATGGTCCCTGATATTGAGTTATTGAAGTATTCGAAGTAATTAACAAAATATCCCAAATGTTATCTAAATATTTGGAATTTAATAGATTTCCTTGAAAATATTTATATTTCCAAAATTGAATTATTAAATATGATGAAGACCAAACTCTCAAAAAATGGTATGATTACTCTTCCTGTAGAAATCCGAAGACGGTACAATATAGAAATAGGTGATGAAGTAGGATTTGTAGAAGAAGATGGAGAATATAAAATTGTTCCAATTCTTAATATGGAAGATTTAATTGATCCTTCTCATTTTGAATCTACGAAGAGATTAATAGATGAGATGAGAAGGGAAAGGGATAACGAGGAATGAGAACTTATATTTGGGATACTGGACCCATTTCTCTCTACTTCGCTGGACATAAACCCACAATTCAATTGATGAAAGAATGTTTCACTTCTGATGTTAAGGGCTTTATTCCTATGATCATCCTGTCAGAGTTTTATTACTTGCACTGGAGAGAATATGGAGCTAGATTAGCCAGAATGAGATTGGAAAGTATAATTAACTCCTCCTTGACAACTCTTACCCTTGATGAAAATGTGATCTTTAAAGTAGGTGAATTGAAAGTCAAAAATCCTAAATTATCACTTGCTGATGCTGTACTTGTAGCTCTAAGTAAGAGTAATAATTCAACAATTATAACAACTGATAATCCATTAACAAAAATAAAAGGAATTAAAGCCAAGAAAATTGATTATTGATGAAATTAAGAAATACCCAGATAACAGTTAAAATGAATTTGCGTATAGTCCGTCCTATGACCTGAATTTTGATAAATTCTTACGTGTTCGTTCCACGGCAGCCTGATGTCGCCATCACCCAGTCTAGGGCTGTATACCATGTTGCATAAATGCGGTTCGTCTCTCCTGCTCCTCCAGTTTCCTAACTTTCAACGGAGACAGGTAATCCACGCTTTCCGGTGGGTCATTGCTCTGTGGCATTTCCAAATGGGCTTTCCACAGTAGTCTTACACCAGTTTGCTCATTGAACAGGTCTTCTCTCACGAGCATTCGGCCTCTCATCAACTTATCCGTACTTCCTTGGAAATGACAGGTGGTGAGTGTCCTAGACCCTCGTTATCAACCCATCAGGTTGTATAACATTAATGATTTGTCACTTCAGTATATAAACCCCTGAATCACATTTGAAGAAAATAATTGATTTTTGACAAATCCTTACCCATGCGACAATTGGATAATCGTTAAATTGAAACTTTTTGTTAATAAAACAAACCGCTCACATTAAGCGGATATTAAGCGGTAAGAATATAAACAACAACTAGTGTATTTTTCAGTATGAATATCCTAAAGAAATTTTGTACATTAAATTAAGAGTAAAACGTATGCATCTGGGAGTTGAACGTCCTATGCGACAATTGGAATTGTGGAACTTAATCGCTCACAATAATATTTTACATAAGATAATCCCAACCAAAACAGATTTATTCCATGAAATTTGCATTATACACAAATAATCAACAGATACAAATAAATCGGACAGTAATGAAAAATAGTAAATCAAATAAAGATAAATCAATCGCAACCATGTTTGATGGGAGTTATCGTTCAGAAGCAAAACCTGCGGATTTTGAAAGTTTTGATGAGAGTGCCAAGCTTCATGTAAAGTATATTTTGGAAAATAAATCAAAGAGTGTGCTGGATGTCGGCATGGGAGCTGGTGGTATCATGATGGTTCTGCAGGATAAGGGAGTGGAGAGACTCATTGGAGTTGAACTCTCTCATGAAGGTATTGATCTGGCCAAACGGAGATTTGAGGCCTTTGGTGATATCTCAAAAGTTAGTTTTTTTGAGGGAAGTTATCTCGATTTTCCCCCAGAAACAGTAGATGCTGTATCCTTACACCAGGTGCTACACTGTCATCCGGATTTCCAAGCAATGATCAAAAAAACTCTGGAATCAGCTCCCAAGATTATAATCAATACCATGCCCCGAAGAACATGGTATATGATGTTATTTCTTGGAATAGTTTCCACGTTCACAATACTTGTATCCAAAGGATTCCGGGCTTATGTCCATTCGCCAGATGAAGTCAAAGATATCTTGTCCGAATTTGGCTATGAGAGAGTTTCAATAGAAAAGAGCTTTATCTGGGAAACCAGTTTGTTTAGATCTAAACAGAATATAGAGATGTAATAATCCAGTATTAAAGATTGGTATTGATGCTCTTAAGGTATAAGAGAATAATAGTACTATAGCTCCTATTCTATCTTTTTCCTGTTTTTCTTCCATCTGAAAACAGCAATAATTTCCAGAGATAAGATGAAAATAACCGTGTTTATTGAGAGGAAAGCATCTTCTGTGTCATCAGTTGTGTCAGTATTAGGAGAATCACGGGTATCAGTTGTGACTGTGTAAATGATGCCATCAGATCCTGATGTATCCGTAGGAGTATTATCAGGTCCACCATCAGTAATGATCCAATTGTACTCATATTTAATGTGCTGACGAGCATCAGAGGCATTGATGGAAAATTTACTATTGCCTGCACCAAAAATTACATTTTTTTGCAATGCAAGATTAGCCCACCCTATCAACAAATTGTCATAATTTTGAATTGATAGCGTGACTGAAGCAAACATACTCGTCATATCAGTAACACTGGATACATCCCAGTTTCCAAGAGGTTGATTGAAGGAAGAGGCTCCTGAAGATAACATATAACTCATATCAGTAACACTGGATACATCCCAATTATCTAAAGGTTGGTTGAAGGAAGAGGCTGAAGAAAACATACGGCTCATATCCGTTACTGTGGATACATCCCAAT